>SDWN01000203.1 GCA_004195305.1 Neptunomonas sp.
AGATGTGTATAAGAGACAGGATCCCAGGGCTAAACGTCGGCGCGTACCCAGCCGCAGTAACAAGCCCAAACGCCCGCGCAAAACCACATCCGGCGGCTAAACTAACCCTTCAGCTTTTTTAACAGCGCCATCGCCTCTTTCTTATCTGCGAAGGTCTTCTGCTCCAGGCTGCGCAGCAGTGCCAGCGCCTCCTGAGGACGTCCATTTTTCGCCAGCGCGGCGGCATAATGGTACTGCACTGCGGCATCCTCAGGCAGCTGTTGCGCGGCCTCGGCTAACAACCTCAGTGCGCGTTGCGGGTCGCTCGGTAGCAAGATCCAGCCCAGAGTATCGATCACAGCGGCCGCTTCCGGGGCCTGTTTATGCGCCTGCTCAGCCGTCGCGAGCGCGCGAGGATCGTTTTGTTGCTGGTACAGCCAGGCCAGATTATTCCACGCCAGGGTATGCCTGGGCTGCTCCGCAGTTACCTGCTGGTAACTCTGGATCGCCTCAAGATGGTTACCCCGCTGCTGCTGCAAACCGGCCAGCATTGTACGGGCCGCGACATCTTGCGACTGCTTGGTCAGGTGCTGCTGCAGAAACTCAATCGCCGCATCGGCGCTGTTGCTGGTCGCGTAAGCGCGCCCCAGACGCACCGCCACCTCTGGCGCAGGCTTAACCTGATAGGCCTTGAGGTACTGATCGATCGCAGCGCCGGGTTGATGCAGATGCTGGTAGGCATCACCGAGCAGCAGTGCCACACTCGGCAGGGCCAGCACGGCGGCGGGCAGGTTGTTGCTCGCATCGAGTGCTTTTTGCGGCTGCTGTTGCGCTAACAGCAGCTTGATTCTGGCGATCCGCGCAGGCACATAGTCAGGATGTTCGATGATTAACTGCCCGAGCTGGCGCGTCGCCACCACAGCCTCTCCCTGCGAGAAGTTCAGATCCGCCTGCTGCAGTTTAAAAGAAGGTTCATCCGGGTGGTCCTTGAGTATCGTTTGCAACTGCAGCTGCAGCTGATCCCGGTCCCCCAAACGCTGCAGCACCGACAGATACAACTGCGCCGCATCCTTGTGGGTACGCTGGTTGCGATAAAACCTGGCGGCCTGTTGAGCGGCGGTCTTAGACCGACCCTCTGCCAACGCCAAGCGGATCTGTCCCTGGACCGGGCGAATGTCATCAGGATCGGCCTCTTGTGCCTGCCGATACCACTCCTCTGCGTCTCTGGGCGCTTGCTGCTGCAAGGCTAGAGACGCCATCCCCAGCAGCGCCGGTAGCGAGCGCGGCTCCCTCAGCAGCACCGCCTGCAGATGTTTCTTTGCAGCCACGAACTGCTTCAGCTGCAGCTCCAGCGCGGCCGCCATCAACCGATAAAACCTGTCATCAGGATGGTTCTGGATCCGCTGTGTGAGCAACTCACGGGCTTTTTCCGGCTGCTGGGCACGCAGATACGCGCGCAACAACAGGGTATCGGTCTGCAGATTGGCATCGTCGCTGCTTAACCCTTCCAACCGGGCAATCCCCGCATCGATGTCGCCGCTAAGTAGCTCTGACAGCGCCAGCGGCGGTGATAGCTCAGAACGTTCGCTCTGCGTCAGCGCCTGCTGAAAGTACTCGGTCGCAGCGACCGCATCCCCCTGCCTAAGACTGAGCGTGCCAGCCAGGGCCAGGGGCTCTGCAGCAATGGCGTCCCGCTCCAGCAAAGGCGCCAGGACTGTCTGTGCCTGATCAAGCTGGTTCTGCTTGGCGTACAGCTGCGCCAGCGCCAGGCGCGAGGGATCGTGGTCGGGATGAGTGACCAGGTTGCGAGAGAACTGCTGCAGCGCCTGTGCTTCGTGACCCAGTAACAGGTTGGCATAACCGGTCAGGTGCAGCACATCGGCCTGCTGGCCCTGTTGTTGACTCAGGGGATCGAGAATCTCCTTAGCCTGCTGCGGATTACCCGCCTTCAGGTGCAGCACGGCCGAGATCAGCAACGCATCGGGAAACCGAGGGGCGATACTGAGCAGCTGATCCAGACTGATCCGGGCATCGACCTCATTATCCACCAGCAAGAGCGCCTTAACCCTGCCAAGAAGTGCCAGCGGGTGCCCTGCCTGCAACAGCAAAAGATCGTCAAATGCCTTCTGTGCAAGTGCCGCCTGGCGTTGCTGCAGATATGCCTGACCCATAATCAGCAGCGCCTCCGCAGAGGCCCGGGGGTGCGCAAATGTGGCCTTGAGCCGTGCTAATGCGATCGCGGGATGCTGTTGCACCAGAGCCAAACGCGCCAAACTCAGGCCAATTTCGGTTGCAGAGGCCGTAGTGACCGCCAGCGTTTCGGCCTGCCGGTAGGCCTGCTCGGCCTGATCCAGCTGACGCAGCGCACTGTAACTGTGCCCCAGCAGCAGCCAGCGCTCCGCGGCCTGAGCCGGATCATCCGGATCCAGCCCCAGCAACTGCTCCCGCGCCTCGCTAAAGCGCCGCTGACCCAGCAGGCTGCGGCCCAGCAACAGTGCCAGCCCAGGATCCTGAGATTGCAGTGTTTTAGCCCGCTTCAGTTCTTTCTCAGCCCCCTGGTATTGGCCGGTCTGCAGATACAGGGTGCCGAGCAACAGGCGTGCCTCGGCATTATCCGGTTCCTCGCGGAGCAGGTTCTTAAGCTGGATAATGGCGGATTTCGGCTCACCCTGCTGCTGGTAACTCAGCGCATCCTGATAGAGGTTTGCAGCCAGACTCAGCGGCGACAAACAGAACAGCACCAGCAGCGATACAAGAGTGCGGGGAGCGCTAAAAGACAGCATCGGATCGGTTCCTGAAGGGAAAAAACACAGTGTACCCCAAGCCGTACAAAACTGCCGTAGCTGCGGCTAAGAGCCGTATTTATTACGTCACCCCATGCTAAGCTCGATACTCGACCGCAATCCGAATAAATCAATAAACCCACTGGATTCAATGCATGCAGAGCCACTTAAGCAACCCAGGCCAACCCGCCCAACGCAAGGGCGTCACGTGGCCACGGCTGCTGCTCAGCGCCGCGCTGTTAACAGCCAGCAATCAGGCGGTCGCCGGACAGCTACTGGCTGCCGTCGCAGCTAACTTTACCGGCGCGTCACGGGCGATAGTGCAAAGCTTTGAAGCCTCAACCGGGCATCGAGTCAAAGTCAGCTACGGCTCCTCCGGCAAGCTTTTTGCGCAAATTGAGCACGGCGCCCCGTTTGAGGTCTACCTGGCCGCCGACAGCCTGTTGCCACAAAAAGCGATTACGGAGGGACTTGCGGTAACCGGCAGTCGTTTCAGCTATGCCCAGGGTAAACTGGTGCTCTGGAGCAGCCAATCCCAGCTGTTCAGTAACGCTGAAAACTACCTGCGCAGCGGCGCTTTCAAGCGTCTGGCGATCGCCAACCCCAAGACCGCGCCCTATGGCTTAGCCGCGCAACAGGTGCTGCAACATCTGCGGCTATGGTACGGGCATAAAAGCCATCGGGTGATCGGTGACTCCATCGCCCAGGCGTTTCAATTTACCGCCACCGGCAATGCCAGCATCGGTTTTGTGGCACAATCACAGATCAACGCCTGGGAGGGACCGCCAGGGAGCCTGTGGATCATTCCTGAAGCCTATTACCAGCCCATCGACCAGCATGCAGTGATGCTCAACCGTGGCCTGCGCAACCCTGTCGCCCAGCAATTCCTGGAATTTTTGAAAGGCCCCGAAGCGCGGCGTATTATCAGCGACTACGGCTACAATCTACCGATTTAGGAACTGCTGCATGAGCTTCGACTGGGAACCGGTAGTGCTGACCCTTAAGCTTGCCAGCCTTACCACGCTAATTTTACTCATCGTGGGCACGCCCATCGCCTGGTGGTTGGCGCGCACCCGGCACTGGCTCAAGCACCCGCTGGCCGCCATCGTGGCGCTGCCGCTGGTCCTGCCACCCACAGTGCTGGGCTTTTATCTACTGATTTTGCTCGGCCCCAAGGGTCCGGTGGGGCAATTCACCGACAGCCTGGGACTGGGCACACTACCGTTCACCTTCCCCGGGCTGGTCGTTGCCTCGGTGATCTACTCGCTGCCGTTTGTGGTGCAACCGCTGCACAACGCCTTCGAATCGATAGGAGACCGGCTACTGGAAGTCGCAGCAACGTTGCGCGCCTCGCCGCTGGATCGTTTTTTTAGCGTCGCGGTTCCTATGGCCAGACCGGGTTTCCTGACCGCCTCGGTACTGGGCTTTGCCCATACCGTCGGCGAGTTCGGAGTGATCCTGATGATTGGCGGCAACATCCCCGGCGAAACCAAGGTGCTCTCAGTGGCACTCTATGATCATGTCGAAACACTCGAATATGACCAGGCTCACCTGCTTTCCGGCGGCATGTTGCTGTTCGCCTTTCTGGTGCTGCTGGCGCTCTATCTGATCAATGCTCGACTCAACCGCAAGGAGCAGACATGAGCCATATCACACCCGAACCGCTCACCCCTGCCGCAACGCCACTGATCAATGCCCGGCTCAACCGCAAGGAGCAGACATGAGCCATATCACACCCGAACCGCTCAGCCCTGCCGCAAAGTCAGACGCGGCCCGCGACGGCATTGGCATCCGCTTTGAAGCCCACTTTGACAACTTCTCGCTGGACCTGGACCTGCAACTGCCCGGCCAAGGCGTCACCGCACTGTTTGGCCATTCGGGCTCGGGGAAAACCATCCTGCTGCGCTGTATCGCCGGCCTGCACCGAACGCAGGGGGAGCTGCACATCAACGGCGATATCTGGCAGGACGCGAACCGCTTTGTGCCGGTTCACCAACGCCCGCTCGCCTATGTGTTCCAGGAAGCCAGCCTGTTCCCGCACCTGTCGGTGCAGCGCAACCTCGAGTATGGCTACCGCCGCCTCTCCCCCAGCGCACGCCGCATCCGTTTCGATCAGGCGGTCGCGTGGCTAGGGCTGGAGCAACTACTCCAACGGATGCCCGACAAACTCTCGGGCGGTGAACGACAACGGGTAGCGATCGCCCGCGCACTGCTGACCAGCCCGCAACTGCTGTTGATGGACGAGCCCCTGTCGGCACTGGATCAACGCAGCAAACGTGAGATCCTGCCCTACTTAGAGCAGCTCAATAGCTGCCTGTCGATTCCGGTGCTTTACGTCACCCATGCGGCCGATGAAGTGGCGAGACTGGCGGATCATCTGGTAGTGCTGGAAAAGGGCCGTGCACTGGCCAGCGGCCCGCTGACCGAAACCCTGGCGCGGCTGGACCTGCCGATCAGACAGGATGAAGACGCCGCGGTCGTCATTCTGGCGCATATCGCCGAACGCGATAGCCGCTGGCATCTGGCGCGGGCAGAATTTGCCGGCGCCAGCCTGTGGGTCAAAGACCAGGGCCTGGCACTCGGTCAGCAAGTACGCCTGCGGGTACTGGCGCGCGATATCAGTTTGGCCAAAGCCCGCCATGAAGATCAAAGCACCCTGAACCTGCTCCCGGCCCGGGTCACCGAGATCGCCAGCGGTGATCACCCGGCGGTGGTATTGGTCCGGGTCCTGGTCGGAACCACACCGTTATTGGCACGGCTGACGGCGCGCTCGGTCGACGCCCTCGGACTCGCCCCTGGCGAGCCGATCTGGGTGCAGGTAAAATCGGTGGCCGTGCTCGAATAAGCACTGCGATCAGCCCCCTCCCCTATCCTCTACCTCTTCTTTGCGCCGGAAACCCTGCATGAACAGCTTCTTCGATACGCTGGCTTTCTCCTTTTCGATCACCGGACCGATCTTTGCTGTGTTGGCACTCGGCGTGCTGCTGAGTCGTCGCGGCATGATTAACGATAACTTTGTCGATGTCGGCTCACGCCTGGTATTCAACATCACCCTGCCCGCACTGCTTTTTATCAGCATCAGTCAGACCAGCATCGAGCAGACCGCCAACCTCAAACTACTCGGGGTCGGCCTGGCCGGCACCCTGATCGCCTTCCTGATACTCGAAGGGGTCGCTGCGCGGCTGGTGCACCCCCGCGAAGAACGCGGGGTGGTAGTCCAGGGCGGGTTTCGCTCCAACATGGGTATCATCGGCCTGGCTTACTGTGTCAACGCCTACGGTGACCAGGGGCTGGTCACCGCCTCGCTCTATCTGGCGCTGGTGACGATCCTGTTCAACGTACTGTCGGTGATCACCCTCAGCCGCTCGCTCAACCGGGGTGCGGGCATGCGTGCGACCCTGCTCGGGATCGCTAAAAACCCGCTGATCCTGGGT
>SDWN01000206.1 GCA_004195305.1 Neptunomonas sp.
CATCAAGGCGTAGGAGATGGTCTTGGTCGATGTTACCGAACTCATCTGCCCCTCAACTTTCGCGTCGGCGGACTCTTCTATCAATCCTATCGTTTCTAACAGCGTGCTGGCTGACTGCTGGTAGGCCATATTGGCCTGTCTGAAAACCACGAACAGATCGATGGCTTGTTGGGAATCGCGTTGATGCTCGGCAAAAGCGGCAGCCAGCGCAGCGGCATACGTTTTCCCGGCATACAGATCCGCTTTAACGCGTTCGCGTTTGAACAGAGGATGCGCCACAACCTGGGACACTTTAGCCTGCAGGTCAATCAGTGAGCTTTCCAACCCTGCCCGCGCCTGCTGCTCCGCTGCCACCTGATTGGGATCAAGCAGATCCACGAGCCTCTGGTAATAATAAAAACGCGACAGCATTGCAATCTGGGTCTCCATGCCGCCATCCGCAGCCGACCAACTTTCACTCAAACCGCTATTCCAGCTTACCAACCGATCAGGACTGCTCTCATAGATCTCAACCGCAGAATCACCCAGCTCCTCAGCTTGACTCATCAACTGCTGAAAACCACTGAAACTGTTGCGCAGCTTCAAATCTGCGGCATCAAACGCTTGATAGGCTGCGAGCAACTGAGCCTGAAAAGAACCAAATTGCCGTTTCTGATCATTGAGTCGCTGCACCTCGTCTGCACTCAACAAACCGGCGGCCAGCATGCGCCCAAGCGCTTCCTCAGCCGTTGCCTTACCTTGATCAAGCAATGCCCGGGCGGTACTCAAATCGGTCTGGCCTGAGACGATCAAACCCATACCGATCATCTCGGCCTCGATACCGATGCTTCCTTCCATCGCACCATCCGCGGTATTCCAGGCCGGTCCGGTAATAAAATCCAGCAACCCCGATAATCGGTTAATGCCATACAAACCAGCGCTACTGCAGGCCAAGACCATCAACAGCATCAATAGATAGCCGCCGCCAAGCTTAGTACTTATCCGCATCTTATGATTCCTAAGTTGGAACAGGGACCTCATTCAAAGAGCAGCCAGTACCCGAGGTACGATATATTTACGGGCTGAATTATAGAAACTGCCGGACAGATTCTTGCTGATATTAATCAATTTACCGATAAATGTCACGCCAGGCAGCGCTTAGTCGCTAGCAGCCGAAGCGGTCGCCAACTAGTCAGTCAGTCAGAAAATAGAGTGCTGTTACTCGAATTCGAACAGCCGCGTTATGTCGCTCACGGTAATCTCCCGCCCTTTGATCTCAATAACCCCCTGCTGCGCCAGGGTCGACATGATACGTGAAAATGTTTCGGGCTTGACCGACAGACGTGACGCGATAACGTGCTTGGGGGAGCTGAGGTAAAGCAGAGCACCGTCCCGAGCGCCAGAGGGCAACTGCGATGCCAGAAACCGTACCACCCGGTAGGTCGCATTCTGCTGGGTTAGATTGACCACATCATTAAGGCGCGCATGCAGCCGCATGCTCAGATCACCGAGGATCCGCATACAGGCGTCCATATTATGCTGTAACAGCGCGACATAGGTGGCGCCGTCAATGCCGTAGACGCGTGACGGGTTCAATGCCTGGGCACCGACCGGAAAAGCGGAACGACGCATAAAGATCACGGCCTCGGCAATGGTCTGGCCAGGCGAGATAATTTCCACCACTTTTTCATTGCCGTCTGCAGCGGTTCGGTACAGCTTTATCAGACCATCGGCGAGCAGATAAAACTGCTTGCTAGGCTGGTCCTGGCTGAACAGCGCCTGCTCGGGACTCAGCTCGTACAATTTCACCGAACCTAACAGACGCTCCAGTTCAGCTTCTGAGAAACTGGCAAACAGGTAGTGACGACGAATGGCGGCAAGCGCCAGTTGCTGCTGATGTGCATCCATAGAGTGTGCGCGCTATTGGCGCTCCGAAAACAACGAAGCGGTTGTTTTACGCTCCCGAATGCCGGGCGTCAAGGATCATCCCGGGGTACGCCTACCACCCTGGCCTTCAGGGATGCCGAGGATAACGCCAATACGCCCACGGTAAACCGAATACCCAACGAAAGTAAAGGCAATGTATGCAACGCAGGAGATGGCTCAAACAAAGGCAGCCACACGATCAACCCCGCGGCTTTTTATAACGGCCATCCTTTAGCCCTAGGCCGCTACCAGCTTCATCTTCTTGCGATTACGCAGCACCATGCAGTGTTTTTGATACTGCTTATTTTTGAGTAATATTTTAAACAATCGATCTTCAGAAACGGGGCTGAATTCAATTTCATCGAGCTCCCAACGCAGCCGCTGCAACGCTGCATCATCATGATCAACAGAGAGCCAATCCATAACCTTAATATTGGATATATCACTCAAACCGGTGGCCCGACAACTCTCCCTAATCAAACATTGATCGCAGGTCTGACTGGTCGTCCTTTTCCGATGTTCCTTTTTCGCTACCGTCGCAGAGCCACGGTAGCGACGCCAATCATCAATCCAGGATATTTTACGATGCTGAATCCGGATACCAAGAATCGCCACACCCAGCATAAACAAAATCAGCCCGGCATAAAAAAACGCGCCATCGCCGATAAAGCGCATAATCAGTATGCCACCACCCAGGTAGAAAAAAGGCATCGACTCATAAAAGTCGTCATGCAGGAAAAGACTTTTGCGCACCTTAGGTCGGCGCGGATTGACCCTACGTGCATCTGAGCGCAACACCCAAGAGATTGTCGCCGCCGTATACAGAAGCCAAGAGAAGCCAAGCACGATCATGTCAGAATGAGCGCCTAGCAATACCAGCGAGGTAGCAAGATAGATATAGGGTAAAATTTCGTAAAGCGCTTTATTTAACATATCAGATCAACGATCCATGTATAAAAGTGGCATTTTATTCGAACTAGCCACCAGCGACAGCTTTTATTGGTTATTTATTGATTCAGATCACCAAGCAGTTTCCGTCATTCCGCTCCGCCTAACCTGAACTTTTTATCGATAAACACCACTAAACAGCTGATAACCCTCCATTCGAACCCAACCCTGGCCACTAAACCCGACCAGTGAACGTATCATATTAGTCAACAGGCCCCGTACCAGTCAACCACAGGGCCCGAGGCTAAAACCTAGGCAATCTAAACCAGGGTACGGATCACTTTCTTATCGATCTTACCGACACTGGTCTTAGGCAGGGCATCGACGAACTCGACCCGATCAGGTATCACCCACTTGGCAATGGCGCCCGACGCAACAAACTGCTGCAGATGGATTTTGATATCGTCGGCCTGCAGATCAGCCCCTGCATTCAGCACCACCATCGCCAGGGGGCGCTCATCCCAGCGTTCATCGGGCACACCGACCACCGCAACTTCAACCACCGCGGGGTGCTTACTGATCAGGTTTTCCAGCTCGATGGTAGAGATCCACTCTCCGCCGGTTTTGATCACATCCTTGATCCTGTCTTTAAGCTGCAGCACTCCGCGTGAATCGATGGAACCGACATCCCCGGTGTGCAGCCAGCCGTTCTGCCATAACGCATCCCCCTTCTCGGGCTCTTTGTAATAACTCTGGGTCAACCAGGGGGCGCGAGTCACCACCTCGCCCATCGCCTCGCCGTCATGAACAACGTCGTTTCCGGCCGGGTCAACGATGCGCAGATCGACCAAGGGGATCGGCATCCCAGTGCGAATTCGCGCATCGGTCTGCTCGCCAAGCGGTCGCGCTCGCTCTGCGTCGGTCAAGCTAACCATGGTCAAGATAGGGCAGGTCTCGGACATCCCATACGCGGTCACGAAGATAATGCCGCGCTCCGCCATCTGCTGCGACAAGGCGGCAGTCGGTGCTGACCCACCCGTGATCATCTTCCAACCGGCAAGATCGGCACTCTTGGCGGCCTCACAGTTGATAACCATCTGCAGCACGGTCGGCACCCCATGCGAGAAAGTGACCCCCTCATCCCGATACAGACCGACCAGCTTATTCGGTTCATACCGGCCCGGATATACCTGTTTTACCCCCAGCAGGGTTGCGATATAAGGCACTCCCCAGGCATGCACATGGAACATCGGTGTCATCGGCATATAAACGTCGTCTGAGCGCAGCATCGGCTGGCCGTCGAAACTCCCCAACGCTGTTGCCATCCCCAGCGTATGCAGCACCAATTGCCGATGGCTGAAGAATACCCCTTTGGGATTGCCTGTGGTGCCGGTGGTGTAGAAGGTGGTGGCGATCGAGTTTTCATCAAAATCAGGAAAATCATAATGCGGTGCCGCGGCGGCTAACATCGCTTCGTATTCACCCATCACACTCAACTCAGTAGCCGATGCGGTGTCCGAATCCGATAACTGAATATAACCGCGAACGGTCTTAAGCTCAGAGCCGACCTGCTCAACCAGCGCCAGAAAGTCATCATGCACCAGCACCAGATCATCTTCGGCGTGGTTCATGGTATAGATGATCTGCTCCGGGCTCAGACGGACATTCACATGGTGCAGAACCGCCCCGATCATAGGTACCGCAAAATACGCCTCCAGATAACGATGACTGTCCCAGTCCATCACCGCAACCGTGTCACCTGCACCAACTCCGGACTCGGTCAAGACGTTGGCCAGACGACAGATGCGCTCATTAAGCGTTAGATAGTCATACCGGCAAACGTCGCTGTAGACGATCTCATTATCCGGTTTATAACGTTTACCAGACAGCAGCAGACTTTTGATCAGCAACGGATAGGCGTAGGCATTGGCTGCCGACTCAAGAATTCTGGTTTTCATCACGGCTGAGTTCCTTAGTATCGATTGTTATAATTGTCGTATTGAGAAGAATTTACGGAATCCTGCCCAAGCATAGACGTTTACTACGCAGCCAAGTTCAAACTGACCCAAACCCAGTCGCAACCCATGACGACGTCGATGCCAGGCGTTACTGCTTCGGAGCTATCAGCTGCCCTCAAGCCTGACAATATCATCTTCGCTGAGGTAGCCGCCCGTTTTTATCTCGATCAGATCCATCTAGACCCCAGAAACAAAAAAAGCCTGCATCTCTGCAAGCTTTTACCCCCCCCCGCACAACAACGGGCGTAACGGTTGATATTTTCCGATCAAGGCTGGTGAGTATTCACCAACCCGGCATTCTGGTACCAGTAGCCGTTCACTGCATCGGCCGGAATCACCGGGATCTGCCGGGAAGTTCCGTCTAGCTGCTCGCGGAATTGTTGAATAATCGGCGCCATCGCCTCACCCTGAGGGCTCAGGCGGACAACATCCACCCCCATCTGCACCATCGACTCCAGCTCCGCAAGCAGATTATAGACCTGCCCTGACAGGGTCTGGATGCCATTGATGGTAAACACCTCCTGCCCCTCCTGGCTCGCCAACGGCAAACCCTGGGGGTAATCCAGGCACACAAATTGACACTGATCTTTGGGTAAATTTCTTGCCCGGGCGGTAAAACAGCGTGCCGAATACGCCAGCGGCAGCATTCCGTAACTGAACACTTCAGTCTCGATCGCATCACCAAAGCCCAACTGCTGGGCATCACTGAGGATATCGGTCAGGGTCTTACCGGAGAGCTCAACCGGCATCACCCAGCGCTGCAGTCCGCGCTTGTGCAGCGCCTGCAGGGTACGGGCGTTGTAGATGTTGATGGCTGGCCCGGTGACAAACGGCAGTCCGCGCTCGGCCAGCATCTGCACCGCGCCCATATCGTTAGCTTCAACCCTCAGCTCGCCGTTATCACACAGGCGCCGCAGCGTCTTCAGCTCCGACTCAGCCTCGATCAACACCAGTGATGACAACACCACTTCCTTGCCCGTGGCGGCCAACTCCAGCCCCAGCTCAATCCACTCCTGGGTCTTCAGCTCGCGACGCTTGGAGCAGACACTTTCACCCAGATAGATCAGATCCAGTGGCTGCTCAGCCATCTGCCGATAAAATTCATACACATTTTCACGCGGCCAATAGAACTGTAGCGAACCGAGAGACAACTTCATAACCAACCTCAAAAAAACCGGTTTAACGTTCGGGATTACTGCCAGGGACGCGAATAGGCACCTAAGGTGGTCTGGGTCCCTTCGGACACATTACCCAGCGCGGTCATCCATTCTGGCTTGGCTTGATACCCCTTCGGGTCGGCCTGCATCGCATCAATCGCCTGACGCCAAACACTAACCACCTGCTCAACATAGGCGGGGCTACGCTGCCGCCCCTCAATCTTCACCGCACAGACGCCCACCTCCTGCAACTGCGGCAGCAACTCCAGGGTATTGAGGCCCGCTTTATAGCGATCGATCAGTACATTGTTAAGCCGTGTCTCAAGCCCTCCGTCGGCCTGTTCTTCCCAGCGCACCGCATTCGCAGGCGAGCAGGCGCCGCAGGTATTAGGGGACTGATCGGTCACATAAGAGGAGAGGTAGCAGCGACCTTCGGCCATGATGCACAGCGAACCGAAAGCAAACACCTCCAGCTCCACCGGGCTCTGGGCGGCCACCTGACGCACCTGGGCCATCGACAGCACGCGCGGCAGTACCGCCCGACGAATACCAAAATTCTCGTGGTAAAACTTGAGACTCTCGTAGTTGGTAGCAGAACCCTGGACCGACAGATGCAGCCCCAGATCCGGGTGCTTTTCTGCGGCGTAGCCCAGCACTCCCATATCTGCAGCGATCAGCGCACTGACACCCAGGTCAGCGGCCAGATCAACCGCAGCCTCCCAACGTTTCCAGCCGCTCGGCTGAGGGTAGGTATTAACCGCAACAAATACTTTTACACCGCGATCACGGGCATAGTCCAACGCGCGATAAGCTTTCTTATCATTGAAGTTGAGACCCGCAAAGTGACGCGCATTGGTATCATCTTTAAAGCCGATGTAAACCGCATCCGCACCATTATCTACGGCCGCTTTTAACGACGGGTAGTTCCCCGCCGGACAGACCAACTCCATACTCATACCTATCGATTAATCACTACGTACGCGTTCTTGATAAACCCTGAAATCCAGCGGTGCACGGTAACAAACCAAACGGCATCCGCCCTTGATCCGGATCAAGTTTAAAAAAAGGGAAAATTATACGCCAAACAGACTCAGAAAGCCTCTGCGTCAAAACAGCACTCTTTTTCAGATACCCTGTGATTAGCGGTGCCGCAGTGGCGACTGACTACAGCAGGTACTGTCGGTATTACGGGCATTATCGCGAATGTTCGCATCCTGATAGTGATACCAGCCCAGCC
>SDWN01000412.1 GCA_004195305.1 Neptunomonas sp.
GAGGGCCACCCGCTGCGCAAGGAACACCCGGCCCGAGCCACCGAGATGGAGCCTTTCAGCCTACCTGCAGAGCGTCAAGAAAAGGAGCAAGAAGCACTGCGTTTTGACCCTGAGGCCTGGGGCATGAAACGTCATAGTGACAGCAGCGATTTTATGTTCCTCAACCTCGGCCCCAACCATCCCAGCGTCCACGGTGTGTTCCGCATCATCCTACAGCTCGATGGCGAGGAGATTATCGACGCGGTACCGGAGATCGGTTATCACCACCGCGGCGCCGAGAAGATGGGCGAGCGCCAGTCCTGGCACAGTTATATCCCCTACACCGACCGGGTCGATTACCTGGGTGGCGTGATGAACAACCTGCCTTATGTGCTGGCCGTGGAGAAGCTGGCAGGGATCCAGGTGCCCGAGCGGGTCAAGTGTATCCGGGTGATGCTGGCGGAGATGTTCCGCATCGCCAGCCATCTGGTGTTTTACGGCACTTTTTCTCAGGATATTGGCCAGTTATCACCGATTTTTTATATGTTTATCGACCGCGAAAAACTGTTCGGCATTATCGAAGCCATCACCGGAGCGCGGATGCATCCCAGTTGGTTCCGGATCGGCGGCGTCGCCCAGGATCTACCCTTGGGCTGGGACAAAATGGTGCGCGAATTTATCGACTATCTTCCCTCGCGTCTCGACCAGTACGAAAAAATGGTGATGGACAACAGCTTAATCAAGCGCCGCAGCCAAGCAATCGGTATCTACACGACCGCAGAGGCGATCGAGTGGGGCGTGACCGGTCCCGGCCTGCGTGCGACTGGACTGAACTGGGATTGGCGCAAACACCGTCCCTATTCCGGCTACCAAAATTACGACTTTGAGGTATGCACCGCCACCGGTGGCGACAGCTACGACCGCTGCCGGGTGCGGGTGGAGGAGATCCGCCAGAGCCTGCGCATTATCCGCCAGTGCCTTGATCACATGCCCGAGGGGCCCTACAAAGCCGACCACCCACTCACGACGCCACCGCCCAAAGAGCGAACGTTGGAGGATATTGATACCCTGATCGATCATTTCCTCGGTGTCAGCTGGGGTCCGGTGATCCCTGCCGGCGAGGCCAGCGTCGGGGTCGAGGCCACCAAAGGTAACAACAGCTATTACCTGGTCAGCGACGGCAGCACCTGCGCCTATCGAACCCGGATTCGCACCCCCTCGTTTCCGCACCTGCAGATGATCCCTCTGATCAGCCGTGGCCTGATGATCTCAGATCTAATAGCGATCATCGCCAGCATCGATTTTGTCATGGCCGACGTAGACCGTTGATAAGAAAAGAGGAAATATTATGAGCTTAGGGCCGGAACTAAGCGCCATCGAATGTCAGCAGATCGACGCCGAGTGTAACCATTATCCACAACGGCGGGCGGCGGCGATCGAGGGGCTGAAGATCGTCCAGCAACACCGCGGCTGGATCTCGGATGGCACCCTCAAGGCGCTAGCGCGTTACCTGGAGATGCCCGAGGGCGAGCTGGATGGCGTGGCCACTTTCTACAACCTGATCTTCCGCCAACCGGTCGGCACCCACGTGATTCTGCTCTGCGACAGCGTCTGCTGCTGGATCAAAGGCGCGGACAGCCTCAACCAATACCTGTGCGACAAACTCGGCATCAAGCCGGGGCAGACCACCGCCGATGGCCGTTTCACCCTGCTGCCCATCGTTTGCCTGGGCGACTGCGACCGCGCACCGACGCTGATGATCGACGACCAACAGCACGGTAATCTGACCCCGGAAAGCCTCGACCAGATCCTGGCTGCGCTGGACTCAGAAACAAATACGTCAGGCAGTACCCTGAGGCATGCGGTCGCTGACAGCCACGTTAAAGCGGGAGGAGGTGTCGATGACTAACTCGACCGATGCCCTGCTAGAACGACCTCTGACGGCGCTAATCAAAGCAGATCGCAGCCCGCTGAGCCTGAAAGAGTACCGCAGCGGTGGCGGCTACCGCGGCTTGGAACAGGCGCTCAAACGCCTGAGCCCAGAACAGGTATTGAAAGAGGTAACAGCCTCCAATTTACGCGGTCGCGGCGGCGCAGGCTTTTCTACCGGGCTGAAGTGGAGCTTCATGCCCCGCGACTCCGAAGCTCCGACACCCCGCTATCTGGTGTGCAACGCCGACGAGATGGAACCGGGCACGTTTAAAGACCGATTATTGCTGGAGTCCAACCCTCATCAGCTACTCGAAGGGATGGCGATCAGCGCCTACGCGCTGGGCGCCGAGATCGGTTATATTTTCCTGCGCGCCGAATACAGCCGGGCAGCGCGGCATCTGCAACGCGCATTGCAGGAGGCCCTTGACGCCGGTTATCTGGGCAATAATCTGCTCGGCACTGAATTCAGTCTGACTATCCACCTGCACACCAGCGCCGGGCGCTACATCTGCGGCGAAGAGACCGCGCTGATCAATTCGCTAGAGGGCAAGCGCGCCACCCCCCGGGCCAAACCTCCGTTCCCTCAGGTCTGCGGCCTGTTCGGCCAGCCCACCGTCGTCAATAACTGCGAAACACTGTGCAATATCCCTCACATCCTCGCCAACGGCGCAGATTGGTATCTGCAACTGGGTCGCGGCGACGACAGCGGTACCAAGATCTTCGGTGCGTCTGGCAACGTTCGCCAACCGGGGCTGTGGGAGCGCCCGATGGGCACCCCCATCCGGGAGATTTTCGAAGACTGTGCGGGCGGAATGAGCACGGGCTACCAGATGCGTGGCTTCCTACCCGGCGGTGCCTCCACCGATTTCCTGCTGCCCGAGCACCTTGACCTGGCGATGGATTACGACGTTATCGGCAAGGCCGGTAGCCGCATGGGCACCGCCTCGCTGATCGTACTCGACGACCAGACCTGCCCGGTGGCGATGGTCCGTAACCTGACGCACTTCTTCGCCCAGGAGTCCTGCGGCTGGTGCACCCCCTGTCGTGACGGTCTGCCTTGGGCGGAGCAGTTACTCAGCGAGATCGAAGCGGGACGAGGACGAATGGAGGACCTGGATACACTGGCGTGGCAATGCCGCTTTATGGGCCCCGGAAACACCTTCTGCGCCCTGGCGCCGGGGGCCGCGGAGCCGATCCAGAGCGCGTTAAAATATTTTCGCGAAGATTTTGAACGCCATATCACCACCAAAGGCTGCCCTTGGCGATGATTGGCTAAACCTGCTATTTAAATAGATGCAAAGCACACCAACCCTATCGGGTTAGGGACAAAATGATGGCAACGATCAGGATTGACGGACAAGACTACGCTGTCGAGGAGGGGCAGAACCTGCTCCAGGTCTGCCTCGGTCTAGGCCTCGATCTGCCCTACTTCTGCTGGCATCCCGCGCTGGGCTCGGTCGGTGCTTGCCGCCAGTGCGCGTTACTGCAGTACCAGAACCCAGAGGACAGCCGCGGGCGATTGGTGATGGGCTGCATGACACCGGTGGCCGACGGTCAAATTCTGTCGATCAAGGCCGAAAACGCTATGAGTTTCCGGGCAGGGGTGATCGAAACCTTGATGACCAACCACCCCCACGACTGCCCCGTATGCGAAGAGGGCGGCGAGTGCCATCTGCAAGACATGACCGTCATGAGCGGCCACCACCAGCGCCGTTTCCGGGGTCCAAAACGCACCTTCAGCAACCAGAATCTGGGCCCCTGCATCGGCCACGAGATGAACCGCTGCATCACCTGCTACCGCTGCCTGCGCTTTTACCGCGACTATGCCGGCGGCAGCGATCTGCACGCTTACGGTTCGCGCAACCGCATCTACTTCGGCCGTTTCGAAGACGGCACTCTGGAGAGTGTATTCAGCGGCAATCTGGTGGAGGTCTGTCCCACCGGGGTATTCACCGACAAGACCCTGGCCGCACATTACAGCCGTAAATGGGATCTGCAATGTGCGCCCTCAGTCTGTGTCCATTGCAGTCTCGGCTGCAACATCAGCCCGGGCGAGCGTTACGGGGTACTGAAGCGGATTCAGAACCGCTATCACCCACAGATCAACGGCCACTTTCTCTGTGATCGCGGTCGGTTCGGTTACGATTTCGTCAATCACCCCGAGCGCATTCGGCAGTCAGCCCAGCGCTTGGATGGCGAACTCACACCCATCAGCGCCGAGGCCGCCGTGACCGCCCTGCAGCAGTTTTTTAATCCTCAGGAGGTTGACGCTAAACAGGCTGATTCTAATAAAGGAAATGCAAACAAGACCCGACCCATAGGTATCGGATCCCCCCGCGCCACCCTGGAAAGTAACTGGGCGTTACAGCAACTGGTGGGGCCGGATCACTTCTTCTCCGGCCTCTCGCGAGCCGATGATTGCCTTTTGCAGGCGATGCTGTCGTTACACCTCAGCTGCTCCCACGCCACGACCCTGGAGCAGGTGGAACGGGCCGACGCGGTACTGGTGATCGGCGAAGACCTGCTCAATAGCGCGCCCCGGTTAGGGCTCAGCGTACGCCAAGCGATCCGCGCGGCGAGCCAGGCCAAGGCCGATGAGATCCGGGTACCGCAGTGGCAGGATCAGGCGGTACAGATCGCAGGCCAAGACGTCGGCCACCCGCTCTTTATCCTCCACAGCCACCGCAGTGAACTCGACGCGCTTGCTCGTGACAGCGTCCACACCAGTCCGCAGCAACAGGCCCAACTCGGATTCGCCATCGCCCACGCCATCGACAATAAGGCCCCGACGGTAGAGGGACTTGAACCTAAAAAACAGGCTCTGGCCAACGAGATCGCCACGACCCTGCTTGAGGCCAAGTATCCTCTGCTGATCGCTGGTGCCTCAAGCCGCAGCCGCGAATTGATCCACGCCTGCGCCCAGATTCATCAGGCACTGGTGCGCCAACGCGGTGAGGATAAGCCAATCGGCCTGCAACTGGTCTTCCCCGAATCGAATAGCCTGGGCCTGGCGCTGCTCTGTCGCCAACAGCACGAAAACAGCCTCGACGACGCCTTTACCCTGGCCAGCCTTAGGCCCACCCGGGCGCTAATCCTGGAAAACGATCTCTACCGTCGCGCACCGAATGCGCAAGTAGATAGTTTCTTCAACCAGCTCAAGCAAAAGGTGGTCATTGATCTTCTGGCCAGCCCCACCACCGCCCGCGCCGACCTGCTGCTAGCCGCCACCAGTTTCGCCGAGAGCCGTGGCACCCTGGTCAATAATGAAGGGCGCGCCCAGACGCTGTTCCCGGTATTCCCGCCCTCCCGGGAGATGGCAATGAGCTGGCAGTGGCTGCGCCGAGCCGCGGCGGCTGACTGGATGCAAGCTAATCCGTTGGCAGAGGTCAACGATGAAGCCCAACTGCTGGCACATTTGGCAGCCAGCGATCCTTTGCTGGCGCCGCTGCAGGCGTTGGCTGGCACTTTTGCTAACCCTAACGCCAGCCCTAACACCAGCCCTAACAAAAACACCAACACCCTCTGGACCGCCCCGCGGATGCCCCATCGCTACAGTGGGCGCACCGCCATCCGCGCCCAGCTCAACGTCCATGAACCCCAACAACCCAGCGACCCCGACTCGGCGCTGGCCTATACCATGGAAGGCGTCCCGGTTTATCGCCGGATGACCGCTCAGGACCCGGGTCTGCCCCCCCTGCCGTTCGCCTGGTATCCGGGCTGGAACTCCAACCAGGCCCTGCACAAATTTGACCAACAGCGTCGCGGCCAACTCGGACACGAAGTCGCCGAGGCTCGCTTAATACCCGCCAAGACGGTGAAAACTCGTGACTGGTACGCCCCGGCAGGGCGGCGCGCTGACCAGAGTAACGAGCAGAATGTCAGGCAAAGTGGTGGGCAGAGTGATGGGCAAAGTGCACCGGTGTTACTGATCGTGCCGCAGCCACAGGCATTCGGATCCGAAGAGCTGAGCCGTGCAGCCGATGCCATCGCCGCTCGCACAGAGCCACCCAGAGTGTGGCTGCACCCCGAAGACTGTCGACTGCAGAACATTGTCGATGGCGACCAAGTCGCTATTCAACTCGATAGCCTGGATATCCTATTGCAGGCGCAGCTTGACTCAGGGCAGGCACCGGGTACGGCACGGGTGACGGATGGCATGCCTCCGTTACTTGGATGCACCCTGCCGCAGCCAAGCCGCATCCGCCGACTCAGCGGCAACCCGCTGATCACCAGCGACCGACTCCCGCTCGCGACTCATGGGCACGCGCAGCTATCTACACAACAATCGACACAACAATCGACACAAAAACAGGAGCCTCGCCATGAC
>SDWN01000414.1 GCA_004195305.1 Neptunomonas sp.
AGATGTGTATAAGAGACAGCTTTAAGCGAAAGAGTGCTGCAAGCAGCTCTGGTTGATCAAGGATTGCGAGTTCAGCCAGCAGGTCCGGAGAGAATTCACGACCAATGGTGGCCGCGAGCTGAGCAATCCCTTTGTCTTCAGCCTGCTGCTCAAGGCGGACTGCCAGCAGATCTTGCAGGCTCGCCGGAACCGTCGCTCTTTCGCTGAACCCGGGTTTGGATGATGCGCGACTCAACTCTTCTGCGAACAGGGGTATACCGTCGGCGCGTTCCACAATCTCGCCCCGTAGCGCCGAGGGTGTTTCAGGTGCACGGGTTTCGATCAGGCGATCTATTTCCTCGTTTGAAAGCGGTTCAATGTTCAGCTGTGGGGCCGAAGTTTCCCCCCAGGGGGAGGAGAATTCCGGTCGTGCAGTCAAAAGCAGCATGAGGGAACTAGGAGTTCCCTCCGCGAGCAGTTTTGAGAGCATCTCTAAGGTTGTTGGATCGATCCAGTGCAGGTCCTCAATAACCAGTAGCACGGGGGCTACTTCAGTCAGGCGGTGTAGGGCTCTGATTAAGGTCGTCATCGTCTGTTCGCGATGCTGCGATGCAGATAAGCAGGTTGCTGCGTAGGGCGGAGCCAGCGGGAGCGACAACAGCTCTGCCATCAGAGGTATAGCCTCAGTCGCCTTGATGTCATCCTGCTCTTCCAGAGTCTGCGCCAGTTTGGCAAAGCGTTTCTCTAAGCTGTCGGACGGGTAAAAATTACAGAGCATGAAGAGCAGATTGATGACAGGCTGAAAGGGTGATTGACAAAACTCTTCCGAACAGCGCAACTCGAATACCTGGGCATTTTGAGCTGTCAGTGCTTGCTGCAGGGTGCGGACAAGTAGAGATTTACCGATCCCAGGCTCCCCACGCAGAATGAGGGCTTTCCCTTCGCCACGATTGATAGACGCCCAGATCTCTGTCAGTTTGTTCATCTCTTTGTTGCGCCCCACCAAGGGGGTTAAAGCCTCATCTAGGTCCAGGCGATGACAGGCTCCACTGGCCCGAGTCACCTTAAAACAAGAGAGCCTGCGCAATTCCCCAGACAACAAACATGTCCCCAGCTCGGCGCTGTCGAAGTACCCCTCAACCAGTTGCTGGGTTGCTGCGCTGATAATGACCTCTTTATCCCCTGCCAGGTTACTTAGGCCGATTGCCAAACCCGATACCCGCCCGATGATGTCTGGCTGTTCAGGGGCCACTCCGCAGAGCACCAGTCCCGTATGCACACCGGCGCGTATAATCAGCCTCGGAAAAGTCTCATTGACCAGTGCCAGTGCTGTGCGAACGGCCACCAGTGCGGAATCTTCACGGGCCAGTGGAAAACCAAAACAAGCAAGCAGCCCTTCACCCTTGGCGTGTGGGAGAATATGGCCCATCTGGAAACGGATAATCTCTTTGCAGTTCACGAGCGAATCCTGGAGCAACTCAAATTCGTCTTCCGGGTCTGCCTCGTTTATCGGCATAGGTTGGCAGTAGATAAAAGTAACCTGCCTTCTCTCGATGCTTTGTGGCGAGATGTTTTGCGGGAGAGGATCAGAGTGAGCAGCCTGCCGCAAAGAGTGTAATTCACCATTCTGGATGCGACGAGCTAACTGTCGGGTTTCAGGTTCAGGTAACACGCCTAGCTCAATCTTAAGGGTTCGGCTAAAAGCCTCATATCGGTTAAGCGCAAAGCCGCGCTGACCATTCAGTGCCGCAAGTCGTATGACGCGGCGCAATCCTTCGTCACTCCAGGGCGCGAGTTCATGGAACCGAAGCGCGAAAAAGAGCGCCCGGTCGACATCACTCTGCACTTCAAAACAGTTGGATAGTTTGTCGTTCAGTAAAAGTGCGCGTTGCAATAACAATTCACGCTGAACCTGCATCCAGTCTTCAAACTCGAGACAACCCTCAAGCAGAAAATCATCCATGAAGGGAGCAGAATATAGCTTAGCCATCGTCTCTAAGCCGGTGAGACAGGAGGAACAGTTATCTGGACTGAACTCTTTGGGACATCCTGGTAGAGGGGCAAGAAATTTAGCGAGATCGGTGCCCTGTTGTCTGCTCTGCTCGAAGCTGATGGTGTTGCGATTGCTCCGTAGGCAGGATGAATCAGGCATCATGCCGTCAAGTAATCGCTTCAGCACTAACAGGATCTGCCTGAGGTTGCTACGACCCGCTTCAGCAGAAAGATTGGGCCAGAAAAGTTCGGCTAGTTTCTGTCTCTGCTGGGGCACACCCGGTGTGCTGCAAAGGTAGGCCAGTAAAGCCACTCCTTTGGGAGGCAAGAAAGGCACCATTTTTTTGCCATGACAGTACACTTCCACAGAGCCCAGCAGACGGATAAAAATGACGTTGCTAGAATCTTTATTTGTCACTAAAGGCCTACTTAGAAAAGCGGTTTTGGCTTGGCGCCGCTATTTAAAAACTACCTGCAGGAGTATTCAGTCGATATCAATACCGCAATCTACTATACAGGGATTATGAAAGAAGTCGGTGGTAAACCGTTGAATCAATCCCCCCCGATGACCGCTAAGGGCGCAGGAGCTGAAGTCGGATGACCTCTCAATAAACTTCCACCCTCGGACGGTGGTGGCTACCTCCTCCGTCATCCGATTGAATTTGGTTCATGCAGGGAGGCTCAAAGCCAGCTGATCTGCTATCTAAGGTTCCTCGGGCCTGATGGCTGTTAACTCGCAGGTTTTGCCATTACCAAGCATGGAGAACAGCAAACTCAGCGTCTGCTTTCTTGGTTCTGGAGAGCCGGGTGGGTTGCTGCATTAGCAGGCATTCATAGGCGGCTTAGGGCCGACTGCTGTCGCCTGGCTGATGGTGGTGCGTATGGCGGCTTTGTCGCAGTTCTTGCCATAAGCGGTCACTGCTCTTACGTCCGCTTCGTGTATGTCTTACGAAAAATCATCATGCCGTAATGGAGTATATTAGCGGAGCCTAACTGTCCGCTATGGGGCCAGATGCAGAAGCCTGTCCGGCCCTATCAAAGCCGCTATACCTCGGTAGAGTCTTATACGGCGACTTCACAACTGATAGACGCTAAGATAAAGCTATTCTCGAATTTTAGCTAAGTTGTGATCAACCGATGCCCGCAGATAAACATTCAGTCTCTCGACTCAGCCAGCGACTTTCGTTACTACACAACTCACTCAAGACCTTGCAACCTGACATTACCCGTATCGCGGTCGCCCTCTACGATGCCACTACAGGCATGGTCAACACGTATGCCTATAGCAGTCATGAAGAGAGCCCTCTTCTGCACTATGGTGCCCAACTCGACGAGCTGCCGTCGCTGAAAAAATTGATTGCCGGCCAAGCACCTCGAATTATCGGTGATATGCGCAAACTAGCCCAAAAGGCCTCGACAAGCGACCATACCAAAGCGCTACTAGAAGCAGGCTATCTCTCCAGTTTTACCGTACCCATCCTCGATGACAATGAACTGATCGGCTTCGTTTTTTTCAACTCCTCTAAAGTGCATGCATTCACCCGCCTACTGCTGCCACAACTGGAAATCACCGCCTATGCGGTATCACTACTGATCATCAATGAACGGACCGAGCTGCGCACCCTTAAAGGTGCAATGAGGTCGGCGATCGAAGTAACCCATCAACGCAACCCTGAGACAGGCGATCACTTGCTACGCATCGCCAGCTATGCCCGGCTAATTGTGACCGAGCTGGCATCTAACCTGAAGCTCTCAGACGAATATATAGAGCAGTTGGTGATGTTCTCTTCGCTGCATGATATCGGCAAGATCAGCATCCCAGATGCAGTCTTGCTCAAGCCAGGCAAGCTCACCGAAGAAGAGTTTGAAGTGATGAAGACTCACACCACCCGCGGCCTGGAGATAATCGACTCGCTAATCAAGAACCATACGCTGGGCAACCTCGAGCATATAGAGGTTTTGCGCAATATTGTTGAGGGTCATCATGAGTTCTGGGATGGTAGTGGCTACCCGCATGGCCTCAAGGGGACCAAAATACCGCTGGAAGCTAGAATTATTGCCGTAGCCGATGTGTTCGACGCGCTGACCGGAGAACGCACTTACAAGAAGCGACTATCTAACGAGGCTGCTTTCGGCATCATGGCCGATATGCGTGGAAAGAAATTCGACCTCCAATGTCTAGACGCCTTCGTAAAAAACCGCACACAGGTTGAAAAGATCAGGATCCGGCTGGCTCCAGACGACACCGACAATACAGCCACATAGTCGCTTGCTTCCGGATATCGATATGCAGCTCCAACCCAGAAGTAGGATCGTCTACGTACAAACTGTACTAACGAAATGCGCGTTTCATACCGACGGCGGTAACGTGCTCTGAGACGCCGGTCCAGTCTTCGCCGTTGATGTCCAATTTGTGTATGAGCCGCGGCTTGCATATTGATAATCTCTAATGGATCGCTTTGGGCCAGATCAAGACCAGCGCTACTCCTGTATCAAGAATCAGGATTCTTCTGCATCAAACAAATAAAATTACCCCGTTAGGCACGATGTGTTACCGAAGGTATGGCTCGACACGCACCCCAGGGTCGTCGCCCTCGTATTCCTATCAGGAACTCGCTCGGCACGCTCACCTGACGACGGTTGGGTGGATTGTACGGAAAGCATGCGCAACGATGAGAAGATTAACGCGGATCGATTGGCGATGATGCCCCCACGATACTCCCTGGCACTCCTCAGGGGCCGTTATGCCACCGTCGGTGCGTAAAAAAGTTGAGGGCAGAGTCAATTATAAGGTGTGACCCCATGACCAATAATCTCGTTACACAGCATCAGAATAGTCTAGAGTTTGGAGGGATAGAGCAGCGGCAGGATTAATCTAGTTTGAATGGGCTATGTCAGCAAATGGTTTCAGATATGCGCCGGACGGCCTTGCTAGGCTTGGTTTATCTTGTTGATAAAGTAGTGCTTTGCTCGCCGTCTAGGCGATGGGAAATCAATAGAGACAATCATCTCCATGGAGGATACGGGTATGGTTAAACTACGTCGGGATGAGATCTCTGAAGACCAATACAGCCCTTTAGACGCGGGTTGGGATGCTCACCTCGAAGGAATACGAAGCAGTGACAACCCCTACGCGATCAACAACTGGAAACATTACGATTGGGAGACGGGCTGGGAGTTAGCGGCCGCGTTAGAGCAGAAAGACTCAAACGCGGGTTCTGAATCCCAAAATCAGCAGGGTTCTGGCTGAATAGACTCAATGTTTTATTGCTTTAAATGAAAACCAGGGGCCTGAGCGCGCTATGGGCTGCATCACTTCGGAAAAGGAATTTACCATATTTGATTTCGGTGAGCGGAGTAAAACAAAATCATAGGCCTGTGCTAACCCCTGGACTGAATTAGGTGAGGGCGGGCGAGCCCCCGTCTTGTACTGTACCGGCAGCATGGGGTTGGGGAATAGCGTGGGACCGACACCGCCACCGATTAAGGTATGGTAATAGTGATGATCATGTGCATGAATCTGGTAATAAAAAATCGGATCAAATTGAGCCGAGCTTGAATTCTCATAGACTGGAAATACGCGTGCGTTGGCAGGCATCTGTTCCAAAATTGGTAATATCGCGGCCGTTTCTACGGAGTAGTCCCGATGTCGCTGATCTGCAATCGCGAGTAGTCCTAAGCAAGCTACCATGATCACGGCGGCACCGATGCGGTGGATCGGTAGTACGCTAAGCGTCACGACAGCAAGCAGGCACACCAGAGGGGCTAACCGAACGTTAAAGTAGGAGTAATAACCAAACCAGAACGGTAGCGCGCAAAACAACACGAGGGTTAGCAATGTCATCCATAACATCAGTGAAGGACGAAGCCATGTAATGCTGTGCCGGGCTCTCCATAGTGAATAAAGAATGACCGTTGCGATGACTGCCCATAACGCCAAGGTGATGGAATCAATGTTTGTTGTCCATCGCATGCCTATGAATGGCAAAGCAAAATAGACCAAGGTGCCATCAATAAAATCCCACCACGAGAAAACAAAGGGCTGGTCGAGTTTGGGTAATTGCAAGTACCAGAATACAAACATCAAACCGCTAGGGATAAATAATTTTAATAATCGGACCATGGTATTGAACGATCCCCAATGGCCCCAAAGGATGCAGCCGCCTAATACGAGGTAAATCGTGAATACGTAAGGGTG
>SDWN01000422.1 GCA_004195305.1 Neptunomonas sp.
CGTAGATCTCGATCTGGGCCGGCAGGTTGTTCCCGGTGTTCTTCTCGTCGTACATGTTGAGCGGCGCCATCTGCGAGTAGCGCAGATTCGTCTCCGTGTAGGTACGGAAGATGCCCTCAGAGAGCGAAACCTCGTCGTCGCCAGTCGTGAAGACGTTCTGGCCCTTCTTCGCCACCGCGATGGCGAGGGCGTCGGGCTGTTGCGCGGCCATGATCGGCAGCCACGCGGAGACGTTCAGAGGCGTGGCGCTGGCCGTGCTCATGGCGTCGGATGCTCTGCCAGGAAAGTCGAAATCAGCGGGATGACCTCGTCCCGCGCATCTTCGAGTATGTAGTGCCCCACGTCTTCGAAGCGGTGGATCTCGGCGTCGGGGAAACGCCGGGCGAACTCGTCGAGGAAATGCACGTCGAAGACGAAGTCCTGCATGCCCCAGCAGATCAGCATCGGCTGCACTGCGGGGCTTTGGCAATAGAATGCCGGCTGGCGCCGCCGGAACCACGGCCGCCAGGTCCGCAGCGGCATCTTCAGAGTCGATCGCATTGATGGAAGGGACCCTGTTGGAGTGCCAGCAGTCGCTCCTGAACGGTCGGATGATGGCCATGTGGACGCTGAATCTTCCTAAAGTCCATGTGCCGTTTGCCCGGCAGTCCTTCGCGCGTTTCGAGAGCCAGGGGCTGAGGCTGACTCTTGATGAGAGTCCGAATCTGGATCCGGAGCCTGGTGACTGGTCTAGGCCTGTTACGCTGGTAGTGAGCGGCCACTTTCGACAGGGGATCGACCATCAGATTCG
Source organism: Neptunomonas sp. (assembly GCA_004195305.1). Classification (GTDB taxonomy): domain Bacteria; phylum Pseudomonadota; class Gammaproteobacteria; order Pseudomonadales; family Balneatricaceae; genus Motiliproteus. The sequence continues at coordinate 791 of SDWN01000422.1, forward strand.
GATGATTCTTGAGAGCCACGGTGCCAGGGTTGTGCAGCTTAACCAGCAACTATGCGCGGCTCAGAATCCCGCCAAACGGCGCTTTTACTCGCGTATCGATGCCTACCCATCACGTTTGATAGTGACCGAGGACTTATGTCAGGCGCTGGCCAGACTGGCGCCGGAACTTGATATCAGCGTGGAGTCTTGGGGGCAAGTGGGTTTGGCGGAAGGTTCCGTGGACCTCAGCAGGGGGCTTGAGAGTGGTGCTACGAGGGCACAGGTGTGAACGTCGCTCGGCGACTGGTCTTAGCACCTTTGCAGTGGACATAAGCCTATGCCAGCCTTGACGATACTCTGTTTTGCTTACTCGATCAGTTTGTTTTACCGGGGGATGATTGCGGTGATTGCACCGGAACTCGCTGCTGATCTGGGGCTTGATGCAAGCGGTCTGGGGATGCTGTCATCGACCTTCTTTATCAGCTTTGCGGTGGCACAGGTTCCTGTTGGCATCGCATTGGATCGTTACGGTGCACGACTGACGATAGCCGTTTGCCTGTGGTTCTCGGTGCTGGGTACCGCGCTGTTGAGCATGGCCGGGAGTCCGTTCCAGGCTTTTGCCGGGCAGGCGTTGATCGGGTTGGGTTGTGCGCCGGTATTTACGGCAACGATGTTGTTTATCGGGCGTCACTATACCCCGGAGCAGTTTTCTTACATGACGGCTCTGGTGCTTGCGATCGGTAGCTTCGGTGACATCTTTGGTACCGCGCCACTGGCATTGCTGGCTGATTGGCTTGGCTGGCGATGGGCTATGCTGGTGCCGCTGATGCTGGCAGCGCTGACAGCTTGCGGCTGTTGGTTTGGGTTACCCATCGATCGGCCCGAGGGCGAGCAACCCTCACTGGCGTTGTTGTTGCAGGGCATGGCTCGGGTGCTGACTTTACGCGAGCTCTGGCCCATCTTTCCGATGGTGTTTGCCAGTTATGCGGTGCTGATGGCGATTCGTGGGTTGTGGAGTGGCCCTTATCTGGCGCAGATCTTTGCGCTAGGCGCCGCTGAACGGGGAGCTATTTTGTTGCTGATGTCGATCGCTATGGCGCTGGGTACCTTTCTATTAGGTACGCTGGACCGGCGGCTGGAGCAGACCAAAACGGTGGTGATCGGCAGTGCGTTGCTGACTTCGGTCTCGCTGTTATTACTGACCCTATGGCCGCAGCAGAGCGCGTGGCTGGCCATGATCGCTTTTATTGGCATCGGCCTGTGCGGTTTTAACTACCCACTATTGATATCGCATTGCCGGACTTTTCTGGCTTCTAGCTACCACGGTCGGGGCATGGCGGTACTCAGTGCGTTGAGCTTTATCGGGGTGGCGCTGGTGCAAGGACTGAGTGGGTGGATGATGGAAACGTCGGCTGTCATGGGGGTGGCGCCGACCGAACAGTTCCGCTACCTGTTTCTATTGCTGTTGGTGGTATTGCTGTTGGCGACGCTGGCGTACGGTTTCAGTCGTTCAGAGTTGAGGCAGAAACCGTCATGTTGTCTAAACGTAGAGCTGCGCCCCGAGTGTTGACCAGCCCCCGGCGCAGAGAATCCAGCAATCGGGTTGCGGCGGGCGCCAGGTTGGCATGATCGTAATGAAAGCCGATGGTGACTTTTCCCAGCGGTGGCAATTGCTGCTGGATATCGCGGTCCGTCAGCATGCTGGGTGCGGTATTGATCGACAGGGCGCCGATGCCTAACCCGGCCTCGATTGCTGACTGGATTCCTAGCAGACTGGAGGTGGAGTAGAGCACTCGCCAGGGAATGTTGGCCTGGTTGAGAGCGGTGGTGATGTGTTGTCGATAGATACAGCCTTTGGGGTAGAGCACCAAAGGCACGGGTTGGTCGGGCTTGAAGGTAAATCCCGGCCCGCTGATCCACGATAGCTGCTCCGAAATAAAGTCATTTTCTGCAAAACTGTGACCCTGGTCTTCGTCCATCAGCATCACCAGATCATAGGAGCCTTTCTTAAAATCCTGCAGTAGGTTTTCGCTTAGGTCAGTGCGCACATCCAGTGTGACATCCGGGTAGGCCTGAGAAAATTTCGACAGGGTCATCGGTAGGAACGAAACTTCAAAGTCGTTGGGGATGCCCAGTTTTACCGATCCGCTAACGGCAGGGACCGACATTCGAGAGACGACCGTGTCATTTAGCTCTAGAATTTTTCGAGCGTAATTGTACAACAACAGTCCCTCTTCGGTCAGTTTCATGCCCTCTGCGCGGTTGAACAGCTGCGCTTCAATCAATCCTTCCAATCGTTTGACCTGAAGGCTGATCGCCGGTTGCGAGCGGCCCAGCATCTCGCCCGCTTGAGTGAAACCGCCCAGGTCGCTGATCGTGACAAAAGTACGTAAAAGGTCCATCGGCAGGTTTTTCATCGCAGGCTCCAATCATGGGTGTTGTAGTATAGGACGCTTTCATTTGTGTTAGAAATGAAATTAACACGAGTATTTGAATTGCAAATGTGGATGCGAGGATCACCGGGTGTGAAGGCCCCTTTTCGCGCCATCACTTCGGTTGTGGACAGCGACGGCGCGCTCCTTATCGCCTGATTCGCGCTATCGATTCGCCTGTTGCTGGGCCTATTGTCGCATTTATTGTCGCGTTTGCTGCTGGGGCTGTTGTCGCGTTTATCGTCGCGCCTGTTGCTGGGTCGCCTGGCGCGTTTGTCGTATCACAGCTTCCAGGGTCGCGCTGGATTGGCTGAGGTCGTCAATCGCATCGGCTTTAACGCCTGTTTCTAACTCTCGCAATAGCTGCCTGGCTCGGGCAAATCCCAGGGTGTCGCAGGCTCCGGCGAACTTATGAACGATCTCTATGCAGTCGGAGCGGTCTTGAGTCGCTTAACCGTTATAAGCGTGGTAAAGCCGTTGCGGTTGCAATCCATAATCAACCCCAGATGGGTGTGTGGCTGTTGCTTTCAGGCGACCACGGCGACTGGCCGATGTCGGTTACAGCAATATTTATGTCCTCCTCAGACAACCTTTAACCGCTCCGCTCTGGCTTACTGACGTTTAATAATTACAAATAGACCCGCTTCCTGGTGAAGCCTAGAGCATGGAGTGAATCCCGATGAAGAAAACACTGGTATTGACCCTGATCGGTGAGGACCGACCAGGCCTGGTGGAGATGGTCTCTCAGTTGGTTGCCGAGCGACAAGGGCTGTGGCTAGAGAGTCAGTTCTCACGCTTGGGAGGGACGTTTGCAGGTATTCTGCAGCTGTCGGTTCCGGCGGAGCAAGTTGCGCCGCTGGAGACGGAATTGCGTGCCATGGTCGGGCAAGGGCTCAGGGTAATGATCGAAGCGGGAGTGTCGCCGGTTAGCGATCCTTGCTATCCATTGAGCCTGCGTTTTGTGGGGCAGGATCGCAGCAATATCGTTGCTGAAATCAGCGAGGTTCTGAGTCGTTTTAGAGTCACGGTGCTGAGCCTTAACAGTCACTGTGCCTCTGCACCGATGAATGCGGAGGTGCTTTTTCATGCCGATTTTGAGGTTCAGGTGCCGGTTTCGGTCAGCTGTGAGCAGCTCAGCGAGGCGCTGGAAGCGTTGAGCCCGGAGCTAATGGTTGATCTGGAGATGTATGAGGCGAGTGCGGTTTAACGATGACACTGTTTTTTCATTCCGTGGCCACGGATTTTTTAGTCGACCTGGGTTGGGCAGGCGAACCCACTGATCATAACAGTAGCTGAGGACAATCTATGCATAACTACGACTACCGTATCCGTCTGGTGGGTATAGAAGAGCCCCACGACTACGCAGTCCGGCTGGCGGGGGATGGGGAACGGTATGACAACCGCGTACGCTGTATCGCTGATGGCGAGCTGGCCGATTACCGAATGGCGGTGGCGAGGGACGGTGAGTCCTTTGATTTGACGTTGAAGGTGGTTTGCTGGTGAGTCGCGGTGGGTTTCATTATGGCTGGCTGGGTTTGACGCTGGCTTGATCATTCGTCTGTTGTCAGTGGGTAGGCTTATTTGTAGCTCCCTAGCGCGACGTTATGCCGCAACTGTGGTGGTTTTTAATTCGTAAATCTGCAGACGGTCACTCCGGAATCCATGCTGACACCCATTGCCAGTTACCATATGTCGTTATTCGCTGTCGCATATTCATAAGAGAGCGTCGTCAGCAGACAGTGGTGGTGGGGTTTCCATGAGTAGTATAGGGGCATCTAAGTGCTGGTGTTGAATGGCAAACAAGTTATTTATTGATGCCGGATCCATTGTTTTTAGGTGAGGCAATGATTTGGCGAATTAAATAAAATGTTTTAATAAATATATAATTATTAGATATAGGCAGAACAGCTTTGATATGTGTTTTTGCTTAAATGTTGATAGCCAGTTGCTGGTTAATGCCAAGCGCTGCGTTAGATAAAAACCTAGTCATTTAAAATTATAATAAGGAGTGGTTATGAGTAGTGATACAGCGACGTATATTCTGACAGGAACCTGTAAGAGTGTGCGGGGGACCGTAGATCTAGTTACCCGTTTTCTATTTGATCGTGAGTGCTACATCACCGAGATGAACTCCTTTGACGATACCGAAGGGGGGCGGTTTTTTATTCGGGTTGAGTTTAAGAACGATGGTTCCGAGGCGCTGTCGTTGGAGGAGTTGGAGCGTCAGTTTACCGATAGAGCGGCAGCGCACGAGATGGAGTGGCTGATCCGCGATGCCCGTACGCCTGAGAAAGTCGTGATTCTGGTGTCCAAATATGATCATTGCATACAGGACCTGCTGCACCGCTACCGCACCGGGCATCTGAATATAGAAATTCCGGCGATTATCTCCAATCATCCGGACCTGCGGGAGCTAGCCGAATGGCATGATATCCCTTATCACCACTTCCCGATTACTGCCGAAACCAAGCCACAGCAAGAGGCGCAGATCTGGCGGGTTGTGGAAGAAACCGGTGCTGACCTGGTGGTGCTGGCGCGCTACATGCAGGTATTGTCAAACGATCTTTGCACCAAGCTGGAAGGACGGGCGATCAATATCCACCATTCGCTGCTGCCTGGCTTCAAGGGCGCTAAGCCCTATCACCAGGCCTACGACAAAGGGGTGAAGCTGGTTGGCGCGACTGCTCACTATGTCAGCAGTGATCTGGATGAGGGGCCCATTATCTCGCAGGGAATTGAGGCGGTTGATCACACCTATACGCCTGAGCGACTGGTGGCTAAAGGGCGTGATACCGAGCGTCTAACATTAGCACGCGCATTAAAGTTACACAGTGAGCACCGGGTGTTTCTTGATGGCAAGAAAACCGTGGTTTTCCAAGGCTGTTAATCATGATGCCGCAGCTTAATGCGGCATCCGCTTTCATTGAATGGGTTGTTATCTCCTAAGCGTTTTAGGTGGATGCGCGTATCCCTGCGTCTTTTAATAGTAGTAGATATCGTTTTGTTAATTTATTTTAAAT
>SDWN01000428.1 GCA_004195305.1 Neptunomonas sp.
GTACCCCTTGCGTCATACTCATCAATCCGTGCTGATACTCCTTGCTGTTAATCTGAGCTGTTAATCCGACCCATGACCGACTTCCTGTATCGCCAACTGCTCCGCAACCTCACCGAAGAGATTCGATCAGAGCGCCGCCCGGTGGGTTCACGCCTGCCGTCCATACGCAGCCTTAGCCGGGAGAGGGGGGTGTCTAAATCGACCATTCTCGCCGCCTACGACCGACTCGAAGCGGACGGTTTGATCAGTGCCCGTCCGCGCTCGGGGTATTTCGTCAATGGCGTTCAGCACACCGACCCGCTTTCCTCTCATCCGCCGTTGATTAGCCAGCCGGAGTCAACCCCGCTGCCCGTAACTAGCGGCCAGGTGCTGATGGATATCATGGAGCGAGGTGCCGCCTTTGATCTCGTCGGTGATCAGGGCACGGAGTTGGGTAATGAAGCCCTGCGCCGCTGCCTTGCCCGGGCGCAGCGGCGACAAACCGCCGGCAACCAGAATAACTATGATGAACCGGCCGGGCTGCACCGTCTTCGCAGCGTGCTCGCAAACCGGCTTCACTCTGGAGGCAGCCACCTGGAGGCCGATCAGATAATCGTCACCTCCGGCTGCCAGCATGCGCTCCTGCTGGCCTTGATGGCCACGACCCAGCGCGGCGATGTGGTGGCCGTTGAGTCACCGGGGTTTTACGGTCTGTTTCAGCTGTTTGAAGCCTTGGGGTTGAAGGCGCTGGAGCTTCCCAGTTCAGCCGAATCCGGGCTTAGCCCCGACGCCTTTGAGCTCGCGCTGCAGCACTGGGACATCAAGGTGCTGGTCGTCTCGCCCTGCTACAGCACGCCTACCGGCGCGAGTATGCCGGAATCGAATAAAAAACGGATTCTGCTGCTCGCTCAAAGCCGCAACATCCCCATCATCGAGGATGATATCTATGCCGAGCTGTCCTTTAACGAGCAGCGCCCCCGCACCCTGCAGAGCTATGATGACCAGGGCTTGGTGCTGCTCTGCTCTTCGGTCTCCAAGAGCCTCTCCCGGGACCTGCGCATCGGCTGGATCGTACCCGGCAGATACCGCGAGCGGATCAAGCAACTGAAACTGGTCACCAGCCTCGCCAGTTGCCGTGCTCAGCAGCAAGGGCTGGTTGATTTCCTGCAGGAAGGCAGCTTTGACCGTCACCTCAGAGTCCGGCGGCAAAAGCTGCGCCAGCAGTACCAGCAACTACTCGAGATGCTGAGCCAATGTCTCCCCAGCATGAAAACCTGCAGTCGGCCTCAAGGCGGGCTCGCCCTTTGGGTGGAGCTGCCGGATAGCGTTGACTCCCTGGATCTCTACGGCCAATGCCTCGAGAAAGGTATCATCCTGACCCCGGGGCGACTCTTTACCGCCCAAGAGCGGTATCGCAATGCGCTCCGCATAAGCTTTGCTTTTCCATGGACCGAGAAACGCCGGGCTGCCCTTGCGCTGCTGGGCCGCATGGTGGCCGATCAATAAATCCCAAGGCCGAATTCAATTGCTTTAACAGGCTAGATTGCGGGTTAGCGATTAAGTTGCAGATAGCTGTTAGGATGCCGCAACTATTTTAGGAACCCGCTATGCAGCTTGATTTAAACGACCTCACCCCTGAGCAATTCTTAGCAGAATACTGGCAGAAGAAACCGTTAGTGATTCGTCAAGGATTGAAAAATTTCCAGGACCTGCTCTCGGCAGATGAGTTGGCAGGTTTAGCCAGCGAAGAGTTGGTCGAATCACGCCGTGTTTTTCGACAGGGTGAGGAGTGGCATGCTGAGCTTGGCCCCTTTGACAGCTACGAACATCTGGGTGAAACCGACTGGACCCTGGTCGTACAGGCGCTGAACAACTGGCTGCCTGCGGCTGAAGATCTGCTGCAGTGCTTTGATTTTATTCCAAGGTGGCGTTTAGATGACGTGATGGCCAGCTTCGGTACGCCCGGTGGTGGTGCAGGCCCGCATATCGATCTTTACGATGTATTTATCTGCCAGGGCTCCGGAAGCCGTCGCTGGCGTGTGGGTGGTCGGGGCGGACATACCGAGTTTGCGGCCCACCCGGCGTTGTTGCACTGTGAATCGTTTGAGCCGATTCTCGATGTCGAATTAAAAACCGGCGACATTCTTTATCTGCCACCGGGTTATCCGCATGACGGCGTATCGCTTGAGCCTGCGATGAGCTTCTCGGTCGGTTACCGTACCGCGTCAGCCAAAGAGATGCTCACCGGCATGGCAGACTATCTTATTGATCATGAATTAGGCGCCGAACAAATTGCGGATCCTGATCGGCGGGTGTCCAGCCAGCCTGGCTGCATTACCCCGACGGATTTTTCCCGCCTCAAACAGCAGCTGTTGGATACACTCGACGACAGCCTGATCAGCGAGTTCGCCGGTTGTTTTTTAACCGCCTCCAAGTGTGAACTTGACCTGCCCGAAAGCGTGCAAGGCTTCGAAGCCTCAGACTTGCTGGACGTGATCCAAAGCCAAGACTTAACGCGCTTGGGCGGTCTGCGTTGCCTCTACTTTGAAGCCACCTACCGACAGGGTACGTTATTCATTAATGGCGAAAAAGAATCCCTTAGCGCAGACCTGGCCGATGTGATTCCGCTCCTCTGCAACACCCCCGTGTTAACGGCAGCAAGCCTGGCTGGCTGGCTAGAAAACAGCGTGTTTCTGGAGCAGATGATCGTCTGGATCAATAAGGGCTATTGGTACTTTGATGAGGATTGATCCGGCGTGTATTGACTGACTGAAAGCGCTGACAGAATAGGAAGCGCGACCTACATGGATGTAGGAAGTGTCTTAAATGCAGGAGCAATTTCAGACGACCTACCGGAGCGCTGTTAATAGCTTATTTGGAACACGGGAACTGCTCTCGAATGGCGCGTGCCGTCAGAGCAAGCCCACTCTGTTCTGCCGTCACTTTATTGTCCTTCAACCAAGCAACCACCTCCACACGCACGTCGGAGAGGCGCGCACTGGGAAGGAAACACGACTTAGAGCCGCTGAAATCATCACTGGTTCTCAGGTCAACAGCCGCACTTATCATCCCCTCACAGCGTCCTCGATCTGCCTGGGTGTCTTCAGTGCACCATCGCAACACATCCCACCTGCTGCTGGCTTGCGTGGTGCCTGCCCACAGCAGAGTGCATAACAGCAGGGTTATCATTTCTCGCGTTTTAGTAAATGCCATAGCGTTTTCTGAATATCCTTATAGGTTAAATGAACTCAATGGAAATGTGCTTTAACAATAAACGGGAGAGATTCGGGCAGAGTTTTTGCTTTGGCGGCGGGATGGGGCTGTACCCTTTGTTGCTTCGACATGATCCCTGTCCTTGCTAAAACGATTCCAGCAGCCTAACAGATCGCAGGGAGATCAACAAAACGGCTTAACAGCCTGCTGTTGAGTCGTTTGAGGAGGGCGGCCGTGATGACATATCGTCTGGCGCGCTCCCTTGATACTGAAGAACGCCATCAGGAATTTTTTCCCACGTGGCTTTAGAGCCGACGTAGATGTGCATGCCAAGCTCGATGTGAGGATCACCGTTCACACAGCCAAGTGTCACGCCGTGAATGGTGTCGTTAAAGATCCCGCTGAGCGTAGAGCCGCAAATTTTGCAGAACTGGAGACCAAAGCCCTGTTTGCCTACATACGAAGTAAGCAGTTCTTGGCCAGATAGCCACTGGAATTGGTCGGGTTCGACTAACGCGTAAGCGGATGCCTGGGCGCTAAACGCTTTACGGCAGCGAGAACAATGGCAAGAGCGTGCGTCACCCAGAGTCCCTTCGATTAGGTACTTCACGCCTCCGCAAAAGCATTCGCCGGTAATCTGCATCGATGTCTCCTGGTTAACGGCTAGTTCGATCCTGTTTTCAGACCTTAAGCGTTCCTGAATTGAGCCACCAGGGACTGCTGATCGTCGATGTGGCCGACAACTATTTCAGTCATCTCTAGAGCCGTGTTGGCGTGTTCGGTCGTCTCCACTGTCAGCCCGTTGATCCGATTTAGATTTCCGGAAACCTCCGCCGAGACCGCGCTCTGTTGCTCTGTTGCCGACGCGACCTGAAGTGACAGGTCTGAGACTTGCTCCACCAGTGCGACTATCTCATCCAAAACAGCAGAGGTTCCCTGCATCTCTCCGACCGCTTCCGCTGAATAGGACTTACTATTTTGCATGACCTCCACGCTGTTGCCAACGCCTTGCTGAAGGGCGTCGATCATGGTTTCAATCTGAGTTGCGGATTCCTGGGTGCGCTGGGCCAGCGAGCGTACCTCATCGGCCACGACGGCGAAGCCTCGCCCCTGTTCGCCCGCCCGGGCGGCTTCAATGGCGGCGTTGAGCGCGAGCAGGTTGGTCTGTTCCGCGATCGATTTAATAACGTCCAGGACCATGCTGATATCGCCGCTCTTTTTCGCCAGGTCACCGATCATCAGGGTCGCTTTATCGACCTCCTTGACCAGCGTGGTGATCGAGGTGAAGCCTTTTTCCATCTCGCGCTTGCCGTTACAGCTGATCTCGTGTGCACGTTTCGCCGCGTGGGATACCTCGCCGGTGTGGTTGGCCACTTCGTGAACGGTTGCTGACATCTCTTCAACGGCCGCGGCAATCTGTTCGATCTCCTGGTGCTGTGAATCGGCACCTCGGGCGGTACTGTGGGCATGGGTTTTTGATATATCAGCGGCCATCTGCACTTGGCCGCAGGTGTCCTCTACGCGGCCAACCACCGCGCGTAATTCAGACTTGTACATCTCCATCGCCAGGTCAATCTGGCTGATATCATCGGTGCTGCCGGTATAGATGTACTGCATTAGTTTGTTGTTCACTTTTCCGCGTGCCTTCTCTACCAGGCGTGTTAGCGGCGCTGTCTGCCAAAACGTCAATGCAGCCAGCAGCACCGTAGACCCACCAAGACCGGCGAGGACGGATGGATCGCCATTCATAACTGCGGCTGCAAATGCAGGGATCAGCGCCGCGGCGGCTCCGATAATCAGCCGCAGGCGCAGCGACAAGGAGGGGCGGGTCAGCGCTTTTGGCAGCTTGCCTGCATTGATCGTCTGATAAGTTTTTTCAGCCCGTTCAACCCGCTCACGCGTGGGTTGAAAACGCACCGACTGGTATTCTACGATCTGGTTATCTTTTTTGATCGGGGTGATATAGGCATCGACCCAATAGTGATCGCCGCTTTTACAGCGGTTCTTAACGATCCCCATCCAGGAATCACCCGCTTGAATCGTACTCCACAGGTCTTGATAGGCCGCAGCAGGCATGTCGGGGTGACGTACTAGATTGTGATTTTTTCCGCTCAGTTCATCCAGGCGGAACTCAGCGAGCTCAAGGAATGCCGTGTTCGCATAGGTAACGGCTCCTTTGAGATCGGTGGTGGAGAGGATGCTGTAGTGGGCGGGGTAATTTTTTTCTTTCTGCGAGACCGGCAAATTAGTCTTCATAAAAATCCTCACGCCAAGCGATCTACTAAATGATGGGGAATTGGTAGCCTCGATCAGAAGGGTTACCAAACAGCTTTGCCACCTATAGGGCAGTGTCGATTCGAGCGGGTAACTATACCGATAGACGTAATGGCTAGCCTTGTTTCATGTCAAGTTAAGCCTGTCAATCGGTTGGTTTTTTTATAAAAAAAGGCATGCAAGTCACTTTAAAGCGTGGATCTTTAAATCAGCCCGAGTCCTTTGAGCAGGGTCACTCCGATGCTGGTGCTCAGCAGTGATCCCAGCGTGGTTATGACGATGATGTTCGCCGCTAACGACGCGTTGCCACCCATCGAACGTACCATCACATAGCTGGCGGCGGCGGTGGGGGCCGAGGCCATCAGGAACAGGATGCCCAGCTCTAACCCGCGCAGTTGCAGCAGATATCCGCCCAGGGTGATCAGCACGGGGACCGTGATCAGCTTGAATGCGGTGGCCAGCATGGCGTTAGAAAGGTTGTGGCGCAGCGTGCCAAAATTGAGGCTGGCACCGGTGCAGAGCAGCGCCAGTGGCAGGGTCATATGGGCAAAATACTCACCGGTGCGGATGATCAGCTGTGGCAATTGTAGCTCCAGCCAGGCGACTGGCAGGGCCAGCAGGATACCCAGGATCAGCGGGTTTTTAGCGATCCCGAGTAGGGTCGCCCGTACGCCCGCACCGCGGTTGAGCTGTCTCTTATACACATCT
>SDWN01000430.1 GCA_004195305.1 Neptunomonas sp.
AACTGACGCTTCAGGAGTAATTAAGATGCGATTAGCGCTATTAATGATTTTGAGTTCGTATGCACTCCTACTTCAGGCTGCACCACCTCCAGGGCATCCAAGTACCGGTCAGGCTGCTGAATTGATGGGGATCGAAAACCCGGTAGTGTTCAGTTTCGAGGGGCGAGTGTTGCAAGCGATTGATAGCAACAACTACACTTTTATAGAGGTTCAGGCGGCCAATCAATCGATTCTTTGGGTCGCCGCTCCCAAGCTCGTGCTCCAGCCGGGTCAACTGATCAGTTTCCCGCAGGGGAGGTTGATGCGTAATTTCTATAGTAAAAAACATCAGCGAACATTCGCGCAGATCTGGTTTGTATCACAGGTGATACCGCAACGTTAATGGCCCTTTTGGGTGCCCGCGTTCGATTCGCTTGGACCCGCTCATCCATCATCCACCCGCACAACCCAATCCTTAAGTGAGTCACATGGCTTAAAGAGGGCGCTTTGGTAGCCCAAATGCCATTACCCTGGACGCGAACATGAAACGGAACATTCTCCTGGCTCTTCTTTTCATCGCTACCGTTGTCGGTATTACCGCCACTCATACCAATCCTCTGGGCAGCTTGAACCCAGGCATGGGTAAAACGATCATCGACAGCCATGTGCACGTGGCTGGTTTGGGGTACGGAGGCAGTGGTAGTTTCGTCAATGATGAGATGCGTAACAATGTACGTTTTCCGTTTTATCTGTGGGCCATGGGCGTCTCAGAAGATGAGCTAGCGCAGCACGGCGATCGTATTCTGTTTGACAAAATCAGCAGCGCCATTGCCGCCTCAAAGACCGTGGGTCAGGCGGTTGTTCTCGCTATGGATGGATACGTTGATAGCGAGGGTCAGTTGGACCGATCCAAGACCCAGATATTCGTCCCAAATGAGTTCGTAGCCAAGGAGGTGAAACGTTTTGATAATCTGCTCTTTGGTGCCAGCATTAACCCCAATCGAAAAGATGCAATCAAGCGCCTGGGTAACGCAGTTGCGGAGGGCGCGGTTCTGGTCAAATGGTTACCGTCGATTATGAACATCGATCCAGCGGATCCGAGGTACATCCCTTTCTATCAGGAGATGGCTCGGCTGGGGATTCCCTTGCTCACCCACACCGGTATGGAGAAGTCTTTTGCCGATGCCCGCGATAACCTGGCCGATCCTCTACGTCTAAAGTTACCTTTGGAGCAGGGCGTCGTCGTGATCGCCGCCCATATTGCCACCACCGGAGTGTCTGAGGGGCAGGACAATTTTGAACGTATCCTGCCGATGCTCAGGACCTACCCGAACCTGTATGTGGACATCTCGAGTCTTACCCAGGTCAACAAGCTTGGGTACCTCAAGCGAGCGATGGCAGAGCAGGGGGTGATGCAAAAGATGATCTACGGAACAGACTGGCCGTTGCAGTTTTTCCCTTTGATCTCGCCCTGGTACCACCTGGCAAACATCAGTCTCAAGGACGCCTGGCAGGTAAGCGGTATCCGTAATTCATGGGATCGAGACGTTGCGTTGAAGACCGCCTACGGGTTGCCCGATGAGGTTTTTAGTCGCACCGCCGTGTTGTTGCAATAACCGTGGAGAAACAGTGTGAGGTGAACGATTGACGCCGAGAATCGCTGGGTAAGTATCCTTCAACCACTTGCGGTGTTAGCTTTAACCCAGCGGGTTAATAGGATTAATTGCACATTACCAGATTGCCTTCAGGTTTATAGTTTCTGCTCTATGGTGACAAGCATGCCCCCACTGTTCGACAGCTGGCCCGACCCCTACGAGCGCTGGTTTCAAACCCCCATTGGGGTATTGGTCAAAACTGTCGAGCTTGAATTGTTGCTCAGGCAGGTCCGGCCCCATGCGGGTGAACATATCCTGGACGCGGGTTGCGGCAGCGGTATCTTTACCGCCCCTCTGGTCGAGCACGGCGCCCGGATCACCGGCCTGGATCTGTCGTTGCCGATGTTGGACCGAGCCCGGTCGCGGCTTTGTAATGAGATGTTCGTCGCCGCCGATATGGATGCGCTGCCTTTCGCCGATGCAACCTTCGACAAAACGGTCTCCATTACCGCCCTGGAGTTTATCGAAAACGGTCAAAAAGCCCTGGCGGAGCTGTTTCGGGTCACCCGTCCCGGCGGCAGGGTGATTGTGGCTACCCTGAACAGCCTGAGTCCCTGGGCTGCACGCCGTCAGGCCAGAGCAGAACAAGACGAAGCTTCGGTGTTCAACCAGGCTTGGTTCCGTAGCCCCGAAGAGTTGCTGGCCTTGGCACCGGTGCTGGGGTCGACTCAGAGCGCGGTGTATTTTGGCAAGGATTGCGATCCCTCTGAGGCCCTGGATATCGAACGCCAGGGCCGGACGGCGGGGCGAAATGATGGCGCGTTCCTGGTCGGTTGCTGGCGTAAGCCCTAACTCATTTAGCCCCGCCACGGACGATGCCGCGTTGCGGGTTGAAGGCCAGAACCGCCAGTGCTGCGAATGCCAGGGTGGCGCCGCTTACGATCGCCAGTGCGGCAGAATTAAGCTGGCCGTAGAGGGCGAAGCGGATCAGCTCGACGCAGTGGGTGAAGGGGTTGTAACTGCACAGAAAGTACAGCAGTTCGCCTGCCTCCTGCATCTTCCACAGCGGATACAGCGCCGAGGAGATGAAGAACATCGGGAAGATGACGAAGTTCATCACCCCTGCAAAGTTCTCCAGCTGTTTGATAAAACTGGAGATGAACAACCCCAGCGCACCGAGCAGCAACGCGCATAGCAGCAGCGCCGGTAATAACCATAGATAGCCGATCGCGGGCGGTTCGACGCCGAACCACCAGGCCACCGCCAGAAAGGCGTACACCTGCGGCAGCGATACCAGCGCGCTGGCCAGCAGTTTGCACAGCAGCAGGTAACTGCGCGGCAACGGACTCATCAGCAGTACCCGCATACCGCCCATTTCACGATCGTAAACCATCGACAGCGAACTCTGCATGGCGTTAAACAGCAGCACCATGGCGATCAGCCCCGGGGCGATATAGACCTCGTAGGTGATATAGGTAGCGTAGGGCTCGATGATCGAGATCCCCAGCGCGGCGCGAAAGCCCGCCGCGAATACCGCCAACCACACCAGTGGCCGAACCAGGGCGCTGAAGAAGCGGCTGCGTTGATGAACGAAACGCAGCAGCTCGCGGTACAGAATGCCCACGAAGGCATGGCCATAGGCACGTGGATTCACAAGCCCAGCTCCTGTGATGACCGTTGTGGAGGATGTTGTGGGGGATGTTGTGGAGAGTGCTGTGGAGAGTGTTGCGGTGATCCGTTGGCGGTAAAACCGGGATTGCCATCGGTCTCGGTCAGGCTCTCAACGGGATTGCCATCTGTCTCGGTCAGGCTTTCGAAGGCATCGACCAGACGGCTGTGACCGCTTTGCCGACAGATCTCGGCGGCGCTGGCAGCGGCTAAAATCTGGCCGCGATGGAGCAGGGTGACGGCATCTTGCGGCTGAATCTCTTCGATCAGATGGGTGGCCCAGAGCACGCAGACCCCCTTGTCACGGCACAGGGCGCGGATATGGCGGTTGATATCGCTGCGGGCGCGGCTGTCGAGGCCGACGCTGGCCTCGTCGAGCAGCAGCAGTTGGGGCTGATGCAGCAGCGCCCGGGCGATCTCGACTCGGCGCCGGTGGCCGCCGTTGAGCTGGCGCACCTTGCTGCGACGCTGGGCGCTTAGCTCGACCCGCTCCAGCTCGGTGGTGATGCGTTGGCGCCGGGTGGGCCGGTCGATGCCGTGCAGGCAGGCGTGGTAATTGAGGTTTTCCTCAACGCTCAGGTCCAGATCCAGGGTGCTTTGCTGGAACACCATACCGATCTGTTGCAGCACCTGGGAAGGCGCACGTTGCAGGCTGGTGCCGTTGAGGCGGATATCGCCCTGTTGGATCCGCAACAGGCGGCTGATCAGCGCGAACAGGGTGCTCTTACCTGCGCCATTGGGACCGAGCAGGGCGTGAAAACGACCTGCATGGAGGCGAAAATCGATCCCCTTCAGCGCTTCGAAGCGGCCGTAGTCAAAGCGTAGCGCTTCAACCTCCAGCAGTGCGGGTGCAGGCGAGGTGGGTAGGGTTGTATTCATGGCTTGACGGCCACGCCCCAGGGGTAGCGCCCGACCTTGATCGATTTGGTGACCTTGAGGCGTTCGACGTCGATCACCGAGACGTCACCGCTGATGCCGTTGGTGGACAGCAGCAATTTCTGATCGGGGCTGAACGCCATATGCCAGACGCGGCGGCCGACCAGCAGGTAATCGAGCACCTCAAAGCTCTGCGCATCGACCACGGCGATATGGTTGGCCGGACCCAAGGCGACAAAGGCGTAGCGGCCGTCGTCGGTCAGTTTAACCCCCACCGGCTGGATCTTGTCGGGGTGAATGCCGCGGATTTTAAACGTTAGCGTGTGGAGGATTTCGCGGCTGGCGACATCAAGCACCGCGACGCTGCCGCCGATCTCGGAGCTGGCCCAGAAGCGGCTGCCGTCCCGGGTGAATTCGACATGCCGCGGCCGTTGCCCGACCCGGGTGTTATGCACGATCTGGTGGCTTCGGGTATCGATCCAATGCAGCATGCTGGTGGTTTCTGAGGTGTTGATGGCCAAGTTGCCGTCGGGGCTGATCGCCATCCCTTCGGGCTCCACGCCAACCTCAATCTGCGCCAGCACGGTGCGGCTCTTGATGTCCACCACCGTCACCAGGGCATCCTCCTCGTTGGAGATATAGAGCCGGCTGTCGTCGGGATGCAGCGAGAACTGTTCAGGGTCTTCGCCCGACGGTAGCTCGTCGATGATCTGGTGGCTACTGGTGTCGAGCACCTGCACCCGGTCATCGTCACTGGCGCAGATGTACAGGCGTGAGAAATCGCTGTTAAAGGTGATGCCGCGCGGGCGCTGGCCCACCGGGATGGTCTTGATCACCTCCAGAGTGTTCAGATCAATCAGCGACAGGCTGTTGTCCTTCTCGTTGGAGACGTAGGCGATTGAGGCCAGCGTGGCCGTGCTGGCGACACTGAAAGCGGCCAATGCGATTGTCCTGATCAGCGTTCGGCGTTTAAATTTAAAAGGGTTCATTTGATGGCTCCTGTGATGAGGTTCTGGCACTGGCTTTCGGTTCGGTCAAAGCCCAGGGTGTCGAGTTCGGTGCGGGGATGCAGAAACCCCTCTTGCGGGGATTGCGACACCAGCGCCCGTGGATGCACCAGCGCGATCGGCTGGCGTAGCTGGCCGTTCCAGAGCCGGAAGCTGAGCTTGCGGCCTTTAAATCCAGCCAACTGGAACTGGTCGCTGAGCAGGTGCAGGCGCAATGGCTTGGCCGCTCTTTGATTGAGTGCGGAGACTGCTTCGCCGATGCTGCGGGCGGCGGCCCAACCGGCGTAGTCGACACTGTTCATCCAGCGTCCTGCTAGGCGTTGAAAACGATTCTGCAGTTGCGCGGCCCCCCACTGTTCGACCACCCGGTGCCAGGCGACTGGGGTTAGCCCCTGAGTGCCGACAACGGGCCGAGGTAGCCAGCTGTTGTAGAGCAGGAATTCACCAAAATCGCCCAGTTCGTCGGCAACCACCAGCACGTCATAGTCGGGCCCTTGGGTAAAGAGCGGCACTTCGCGCTGGGCGCTGCGGCGCAGATCGGTATTAAAACTCCAGGTTTTGGTCGCCAGGATGCGGCCACCGAAACGTTTGGCCGAGCGCTGCAGGGATGCGCTGTAGGCCAGATCATTGGGCCGCTGGCCCTGCACCACAAACCAATTTTTGAGTTTCTTGCTGAGCAGCCATTGCCCCAGCGCGTCGGTGAGCATGGCGCGGCTGGGCAGGGTGTGAAGGATGTTGCTCTGGCACTGTTGCGAGCGTAGCGCATTGTCCGCCGCGCCGATATTAAACAGCAGGATCTCATCGGTTGAGAACTGATTACTTAGCTGCAACAGTGCCTCGGCGGGGAGGTTGACGATTAGCAGCTGCACACCCTCACGCTGCCATTGCCGCGCCTGAGCGAGTAACGGCTGCAGTTGATCGCTGCGCTGCTCCAGAAGCTGGTAGTCATGACCGAGGAAGCGGCCCCCCGCATTGTTGTCCTGCAGTCCCAATCGGGTCCCTTGCAAGCCGCTGTCTTCAGGCTCTGGGAGGACGTTGGAGAGCAGCGGGGGTCGGGGTTGAATCAGTTCCAGATAGCC
>SDWN01000663.1 GCA_004195305.1 Neptunomonas sp.
ATTAAACGCAGTCTCCGCGAGTGGATCGCTCGACCCCCGGCCCTTGAGGGTATAGCCCCCCCAAGCCATGCCCGCCAGGGTCATCAGTACAAAGCCGAGCAGTGAGGGGGTGCTCAGGGTGGGTAGTACCAGATAGATGAAGCCGCTGAATGCCAACCCCAGTCCCAGCCACTCGCTGCGGGTTAAGCGGATCCCACTGAGCAGGGTGATCGTGATCATCGTCAGTTGCACCGCCCCGAACAATATCAGAGCCCCGGTGCCGGTATCGAGGCTGTTGTAGGCGTACGAAAAAGCGATGGCGTAGCCGAATAGATAGAGCGCGGCCAGCCAGCTGCCGTGCTTAGGCGAAACCGTAGCCGCCTTTGGAGGGGGCGCGTGCTGCGCGCTCATCTGGTTACGGCGACGATTACGCAGTTGTAACAGCAGCATCAGCATCAAGGCCCCTGAGCCGAGGCGGATCAGGGTAAAGCTGGCCGCGTCGATGGATGATCCACTGGCGTCTGTGGTCAATGCCAAGCGGCAGAGTACCGAATTGGCGGCCAGAGCGATCAGCGCTAACAGGGTCAGCAGCAGCGTGGTTAATGCGGGCTTGGCATTATGGGATAGGGGCATAAAGGCGCGTCCGTACAGCGATGGATCGGTTGTCAGCCCTGTATCTGACCATGGAGCGAATTGAAACGCCAGTTCGATTGGTCTGGGCGCGGCACTAAACTGTTATTTAGAGAATGGCAATGAGAGGGCAAAGGCAAGTTTAGGGCTATTGAGGGATTTGACCTGTTAGGGCGGGTCAGGGAATATGGGCGTGGGAAGAGACAGGCAAGGCGTGACACGAACGCCCTAAATGCACCTGGAGTTATGCATTGCTTAAGTGTGTTTTATCGCGTTACATGACCGTGAATAAGTGTTCAAGCGAGCAAGGAGGTAGGCTAAGGAACCTGCGAATAAGTCCCCAAGCGTTTCAGGCCTTGCCCTTCGGGGCATTCAGACGGATCCGCACTCCGCGTTGCGACTTTTTGACAGGTCCATTCTTGTATAACCAAGAGGGCCTGCTAAGTCGCGCCTTGATTGCGAACCAGTCTGAGTGCCAGAAATGCATTTGGACTCGTTCGCAGGTTTCCAAAGCCTGCTGTCCTGTAGGGGCCGCTATATCGAGAAGATCTCCACCAAAAGGGGCGATGGTGGGAGAATGGTGCTAATGTCCTAAATCTGTCTTCAGAGTGCTTGCGCAGTACGATAAGCAGGCTGTTAAAGCGGTTTGGTGATTGAGTTTTAATTTGGTTTTAATTGAGAGTGTCAAGCGTTAACGTTAAATGGCAGGATGAGATCGTCGGATGGAGTTTCTTTTGTTGGCCTGGATTTTTATCCGACAACAGCGTTATGCATAC
The DNA here is from genome assembly GCA_004195305.1 of Neptunomonas sp. Classification (GTDB taxonomy): domain Bacteria; phylum Pseudomonadota; class Gammaproteobacteria; order Pseudomonadales; family Balneatricaceae; genus Motiliproteus. The sequence continues at coordinate 1,386 of SDWN01000663.1, forward strand.
TGAGTAAACGTGATATGGATATAAATAAAAAGTCTCAAACTTGGATGTTAGCGCCTTGGTATGTGAGGTTTGGGGCCTATGGATTCAGAACATATAAAAGTATCGAGTTGATCTCAGTCGTATGTGCTGTTCTTGGTTTCTTGGCACCGCTAGTCTCATTTTGGCTTTACTGGTCCGTTTCACATGAATATGCGTATATCGCAATGGCCTTCACAATCTTTGGGTTATCTGCATACTTGTATTCAATTGTTTTGATTTGGCTGATCAAAAACAGGGATGAGGTTCTGAGGGGGAGTGCATAATAAAACGTGCAGACAGCGTTACCGGCGTAAAAACACGCGGCTTCCATTCGCAACTTTTACGCCGCTCCGCGCTTAAAAACTACCGGTAATTAAGCGTTAAATTCTACTCCACGGAGAGTGCATGCCATTCACACCGTTGCATATGGGTCCAGGAGTCGTAGTTAAGGCTCTTTTGCAGGGTCGCTTTAGCTTAATGGTATTCGGCTGGTCTCAGGTCGTGATGGATATTCAGCCTTTAGTGGTAATGATAATCGGCGAGGGTCATCTACATGGATTCTCGCATACCTATGTTGGGGCTGTGCTGCTGGCTGTTGTCTCAGCACTTTCAGGAAAGTATTTATCAGAGCTCGGGCTTTTTATATTGCGTCGCAATCATAAGTGGGAGCCTAATGTTTCTTGGTGGATAGCTTTTATATCCGCATTCATAGGAACATCAAGCCATGTGTTACTTGATAGCGTAATGCACTCTGATGTTGTGCCGTTTTATCCGGTGACAGAGGGTAACGGGCTTTTTGGTGTGATCAGTATTGAGGCTTTGCATAAGATCTGTTTGTATAGTGCACTGCTAGGAGGAGGGGTGTATATTGCCATTAATCACGTACGCAATCTTAACAGATTGAGCAACAAAGATGCGTTAAGGCGTTCATCTTCGTGGGAATGAGTGTCTGGTGATATGAAATCACTATCAATCTTTGTCTATTCATCCGTTACCGGTGGCTGCGAGGTAAAGAGAAGGTTGATGCGCATTGGCTGATGTGATTATGTTTCAAAAAAGTCTAATCTTCCAGCCTCGTTAGGCAGCTATGAGTCAGGAGAGCACGATGAAATATGCAGTTGATTTTATTAATCTTGAAGAAGATGAAACAGATATTATTGTATCGTTTGCGATACCAAATGAAAAATAGGGGATAATGAGTCTTATTTTACATAGGACACTTTTTTTTGAAGAATACCTGGATGATGAAGAAAGAGGGGTCAAAGTATCATTAGAAGGCGACTGTTACGAAGAAGAGCCATTTAATACACTCGATATACTTAAAATATCCAATGAGGAACTTGAAATACATGCGAAATACCGAAGCTACATTGTTGATGTGTCAAAGATAGATAATAGGGAGATCTCTGAATTGCACAGAGTGGTTGAAAAACAAAATCACGATCAACGGTTTGTCATAAAAATGTCTGGAAAGTAAAGGCGGGTGACGCAAAAGACGGACGTCAGCTTTGGGTGTTAGCACTACATGAATGAAAGTTGATGGCAAAGATAAAAAAGAAGCTTTCAGCCGCTGTAAAGCGAAAGAGAAAGAAGGACAAGGAAGAACGACAAAAAATCTACGAGTGGGTTTTTATGAATGGCAAGCAAGTGCGAATTAAACGCCAGCCTACAATTGACGGTATTCCCGTTGATGAGTATATACAACAAAACGCAGATCCAATATGGCTCCATCAGCATGGGATGCACGAATTAATACCGGATGATTACTTTGACTAAGGAACCTGCCAACAAGTCCAAATGCAGAAACGCTTGAGGACTTGTTCGTAGGTTCCCTTAGCTCTGGTTGCCTCGTTTGCTGTTAGTGAGAAACAGCGCGGCTCCCAATAGCGCAACGGAGGCCGCATACATCAGCATATCCTCGGGCGTGGTCACCTTTAGTGATAGGCTATAGGAGAAAAACTTCACGACCAGGATCATGATTATCAGGGAGCCTAGCTTGCTTTTGAGCTGGTCGATAGATGTGATAATCAACAGTTTAGATTGGGTGCAATAGCCTTCTGCCGCATCGATTTTGCTGATGTAGAGTTCATAAAGGCCCATTCCGAAGATTAATAGAACCCCCGCCAGCAATCCTTGATCCACTACTTCAATCAGGGTTAGCAGGATCTCAATGCGCCGCTCTGCAAGTGTCTCGGCGCTGAGTAGTACCTGTGCGACCACCTGCAGCAAGTGTACGAAGTCCGCCATCACCATGCAAATAACGATGCCCGCCCCGATGATGTTGGCAGCGACTGCCAGCATCATCATCCAGCGGCTGGACCAAAGTGCCTTCTCCATAAGTTTTGTCGCTGAGGACGGCGAGCTGCGAGAGGGGGAGGGTTCGGGTAGGTTGTTCAATGTCATGCTCCTTGCTTGAAAGTGGAGGCTGCTTGGAAATCCAGCGGGAGGGAGAATAAAAGATCTGTGGCGCGGTTGCCATCACTCCGGCGGGATAATAGGTTCATGTCTGGGTGCGCCATCGTTGGTCATTGCTAGTCTTGGATGGCTGGTTTTATTTTTCGTGAGGTTATGCGATCGCAGCTATCGCTGATCAGAATCGGTCTGCGATGTTCGGGGCCGCCCAGTGTAGGCTTAGCCACCAATCAGGACGGTCGGGCAGCCTGCTGCGATGACGCCGCCATGCGCGGTGCTGTCGCCCATGCGTGCAGCGGGTTTGCCGTTGATCAGAACGGTGCCGGAGCCTGCGGCGATAATGTCGGGCGGGCCGTTGCAGACTGCGGTGTCACCAAGGGTGGCGGCAGGCATGCCGCCGATCAGGACGTTGGCCGAGCCTTTGTTGATTGGGCCTCCGACATGGGGGACGGGGCCGCTATATGCGGGGCAGGTGTGCATATCGCCGAGCCGGGCTGCAGGTTTCATGTTTCATTCCTTGAAAGCGTGACGCGCCTGCTGGTGATGCGGTTTTGGCGGTCCTGTCGATGGCTTTAGATAGTATGCGTTGAGGCGTGATTAGAAAACCCCGGTATGTTATTAAATTAATGAATTTCCAGGCTTTGCGTCCCCAAGGGTTGTGTGCGCTTGGTTGTTGTCGGTGATCGTGGCCTATGGTGCGCATTAATCTGCGCACAGAAGCTGCGATCGAGTATTTTTGTGCTCAGGTGCAAGCCAAGGGGGCGAGTGTTGTTGGATCAGCAGGCTGTTATTGAGCGTATTTTGCGTGGGAGGTGGCGGGGTTGTGCTGGCTTTGCGGGTGTTTTCAACAGTTGGCCTGTGTATTGCTTTTGGTTAGTGGTAATTCATTAATCAATCTAAGGAGAGAGCGATGCCAACTCCCGGCTATATGTCTATCGAAGGCGAAAACCAGGGTAACATCACCGAAGGCGCTAATACCATGGAGTCCATGGGTAATAGCTATCAGGAAGACCACGTTGACGAGATCACCGTGCAGGGCTTTGCTCACCAGATCATGATTCCTCGTGATCCGCAAAGCGGTCAGCCTAGCGGGCAGCGTGTGCATGATGCTTTTGTGGTCTCTAAGGTTTTCGACAAATCTTCTCCCAAGCTGTATGAGGCCTTGACCAGCGGCGAGCGTCTGCCAAAGATCGTGCTGAAGTGGTACCGGACGTCTATCACCGGCACCCAGGAGCATTATTTTACCCATACCCTGGTAGACGCCATGATTGTGGATATCAAGACCAGTATGCCGCATGCGCAAGACCCTGCAGTGGCGCACTTTACCCATTTGGAAGATGTTGCTTTCACCTACCGCAAGATCTCCTGGACTCACGAAGTTGCAGGGACCTCCGGCTCTGATGACTGGCGTGTGCCTAAGGTGTAATGCCTTGGTTGACTAAGTAGGGCGGTTAAGGCTCTACCTAGGTTGCTTAGAAGCCGGCTCATTTGAGCCGGTTTTTTTTGCTTGCGGGGGTGGTTTTTCCTGATTATCCACAAATCTTAGGTCAACCATGATGCCCGCGAAGCTATTATCGCGAGCTGGGATTGTTGGTTTATGTGGGTCGGAATTCATTCCGACAGAGCCCTCAAGCGGCTACCTATGTCGGGATTTTCCTCCCCTCAAAATCCGATATACATGCGTGGATGGGTGTTTATTGCTACCAAGGTGCCGCATGCGTCGGGACGAAACCCGACTACAGGGATGTAGTAAGTGACTGAAATGCATAATCAATTTCAGACAGATCCACAAAATAAGCAGACGTACGCGCACGCTTGTCGCTGTGATGGCTGAGGATCATGGGTAATCAGGTAATAGTTTGTGTAACGAAGAGCCTGCTCGATCAGGCGGATGTCGGAGGGGGTGGGCCTGGCAGAGTCATTCGGTCATTAGATGCAAGAAACCTTTTACCCGGCAAGCACCGGACAGGTGACGGCAATCCAGAGTTATTAGCAATCACTGGATCAGTAATGACAGTAGTCGGATCGGCCGCTAAATAGGCACGGATTTGAGTGCCTGAGAGCGATCCCAGCATCGCTTGATTGGTCGGGGTTGGCGCGAGACTGCCACTGTCACCGCCACTCCCTCCTCCACAGCCGCTAACAGCAACCGATAACAGGGCAACAGAACAGTAACGCTTGAGCGAGACAATAGAGGGGGCAGGCATGAACCGATTCTCCGACCGAGCAGGGATAAAAGAAAAACCGTAAAGATGGGTCGGAACAAGAGGAAAAGGTGGTGATTCCCTGACAGCCGGCGATCCTTCGGGCTACTCCATCGTCCCAGGCATATTGCTATGGAACGCACTGCTAAATGCAGGTCGCAGA
>SDWN01000666.1 GCA_004195305.1 Neptunomonas sp.
CCCAGCGCGAGCTGGGTCAGGCGTTGGCTTATCAAGGCGATCAAGTCGAAGCCGGTGTTAGCAAGCCCTTGGGTGAAGTGCTGGTTGAGCAGCATTCGGTTCATCCTGCGACGGTCAAGGTCGCGCTGGATAAACAGAAAAAAATCCAGGAGCGGCGCAGCAAGGAGAGTCGCTCGATTCGGGTGGACTCAGAGCGTCTCGACCAGCTGATCAATCTGGTCGGTGAATTAGTTATCGCCGGCGCAGGTGCCAGTCTTAAAGCCCAGCAGCGCGGCGATGAGGAGTTGCTCGAATCAGTGTCGTTGATATCGCGTCTGGTTGAAGATATTCGCGACCGCTCCTTGCGCTTGCGGATGGTGCAGATTGGTGAAACCTTCAACCGTTTTAACCGGGTGGTGCGGGATGTCGCCAAAGAGCTGGATAAGTCCATCGCTCTGGATATTCAGGGTGCCGAGACCGAACTCGATAAGAGTGTGGTAGAAAAGATTGGTGATCCGTTGACCCATCTGGTACGCAACTCGATCGATCATGGTATCGAGAGTGCTGAGCAGCGTCTGGCGGCAGGCAAGCCTGAAAAAGGCACGGTACGTCTTAACGCCTACCACGATTCGGGCAATATCGTGATCGAAGTCAGCGATGACGGCGGCGGTATCGATGCGGATAAAGTGCTCGCCAAGGCGATCGCCAACGGCCTGGTGTCTGCGGAGCAGCAGCTTAGTCGGCCCGAGATCTTGCGCTTGATTCTTGAAGCGGGGCTGAGTACCAAGGCGGCGGTCAGCAACCTGTCGGGTCGTGGCGTGGGTATGGATGTGGTGAAGAGAAATGTTGAAGCCCTGCGCGGTTCGATCGAAGTGGATAGCGTGCTGGGTCACGGAACCTCGATCCGGATCAGATTACCGCTGACATTATCGATTATCGGCGGCTTTTTGGTCGAAGTTGGCAGCGCCTCCTACGTTATCCCGCTGGATGCGGTGGTCGAGTGTATCGAACATGGCGAAAGCACCGAGGTGATCCGTGAACATGGCGGCCGTTATGTCAGCCTGCGCGGCGAAGTGTTGCCATTTCTGGATCTGCGCGAGCTGTTTGGTGAGGCCCCGTGCAGTGGTGAAAGAGAAAACATTGTTGTCGTGCAGTGTGCCGGACAAAAGGCGGGACTGGTGGTGGATGCCCTGATGGGTGAGTACCAGACCGTGATTAAACCGCTCAGTCAGATCTTCTCCCGGCTTAGCGGCATCAGCGGTTCGACCATCCTCGGCTCGGGTGACGTGGCGATGATTTTGGATGTCGGCGCGTTGATTCGGGAAGCGGAACAAAAAACGCTGTTATTAAGCTAAGCTATTTAACTATTTAACTATTTAACGTCTTAACAATAAAAGGGATATACCATGAGCTGGCGTGACTTAAAAATTGGCAGGAAGCTAGGAATTGGTTTTGGCACGTTGCTGGTGCTGATTGGCGTTGCCAGCTATATCGGTTTTTCCGGCATCAAGACGGTCGGTGACGGGCTGATTCAGGTGGGTAGCGAGGAGGCGCCTATCGTCGATGCCGCCAATGAGATGAAGATCTCGTTATGGGTGGCGCGTAACGCGATGGAGGAGTTCAAAGGCGCAACGGCGACCCTGGCCACCGACGATGAGGCCGGATTAGAGGCGATCGTCGCGACCTATAACGGCGCGTTGACCGAGTTCGATGCCCTGATCGAGATCATCGACAAGACCTCTGACAATGAGGCGTTGAAGCAGCTGGTGCAAGATTCCGATAAGGTCCATAACGACAAGTTTCAGGCGTCAGCGCAGCAGATGATGAGCTTGGGGCGTCAGTTATTGGCCGCCAAGCAGCGGGCCGATGATTCGATGCTGGCAATGGAGCAAGCCTTCGATCGCGTGGTTGATAATGCCGATGCCGCTGAAACGATGATCAAGGAGATGATCGAGCAACGGATAGCGTCGACCAGCGAGGCAGTAGAATATAAATCGGTGTTGACACGCGATGTACCGATGGTCGATATGGCGATGGAGATTAAGAATTCCATCCAGCTAAGCCGGATCAAATTGGAAGAGATTGCCCAGATGACCGAGGCTGGCGAAGTAAAAACGCTGGCGCAGGAATATAGGCAAACTGTCGTCATGTTTGATCAACTGGTTACCGCCGCGCTGGAAGGCGGCTTGATTGATGGCACTAAAGCGTATGCCTTGACCGATGCCAAAGCGATTAAATCCGTTCAGGTTCTGGATCAGTTTCATACGACATTCCAAACGGCGGCTGATACCGTTATTAGCTTGCAGCTTCAGTTGATCGAAACCAGTGAGTCTGCTGCGCTGGCGATGGAGCAGCTCGACGGTTTCGGCGACGAAGCCAAAAACTTGTTGAGCCGGGTGGAGCAACTGGCGGGCGCTGAAATGCAGGAGGCGATGGATCGGGGTATGGCCGCTGAGCAGCAAGCCACAGTGGTACTGCTTTCGGTTGCGCTGGTATCGATCCTACTGGGGCTTGGACTAGGGATGATCATCACCCGTTCGGTAACCGCTCCATTGCAGGAGGCTGTTACCGCCTGTAGCGCCATTGCCGAAGGTGATCTGAGCGTTAAGCTGGAGTCTACTGCTAAGGATGAGACCGGTCAGCTGATTCAGGCGATGACGGTGATGAGCGCCAAACTGTCTGAGGTGGTGGGAGAAGTCACCAGTGGTGCGGATGCGTTAGCCAGCGCCTCTGAAGAGGTCAGCGCGACCTCGCAGAGCCTAAGCCAGGCAACTAGCGAGCAGGCTGCCAGCGTTGAGGAGACCAGCGCATCACTGGAGCAGATCACCGCGTCGATCAAGGAAAATGCCGAAAACGCCCGGGTTACCGAGGGCATGGCACTGCAGTCCTCGGCGCAGGGTAAGGAAGGCGGCGTGGCCGTCGCCAGTACCGTCGAGGCGATGCGGCATATCGCCAGCAAGATCGCCATCATCGAGGATATCGCCTACCAGACCAACCTACTGGCGCTGAATGCTGCCATCGAGGCGGCACGTGCCGGCGAGCATGGTAAAGGCTTTGCTGTCGTTGCTGCGGAAGTACGTAAGCTGGCCGAACGGTCACAAAAATCGTCGAAGGAGATCAGCGAGCTGGCGTCCAACAGTGTCAACGTTGCTGAAGAGGCCGGCAAGCTTTTACAGGAGATGGTGCCGAGCATCAGTAAGACTGCCGATTTGGTCCAGGAGATCGCAGCGGCTTCGGGGGAGCAGGCCTCAGGCGTTGGCCAGATCAATTCTGCCATCAACCAGATGGATCAGATCACTCAGCAAAACGCCTCTGCCTCTGAAGAGTTGGCGGCGACCTCGGAGGAGATGAGTGGTCAGGCGGTGCGGTTGCAGCAGTTGATGGGTTTCTTCCGGATCGATGATCAAGCTAGCTCGGTCGCGTCCGGCGCTCCACGAGCAAAGCCCAGGACCAAGCCTCAAGCGGTAGCGGGTGGATCTCGCCCTGCTCCAGAGAGTGAATTTGAGCGCTTTTAAGGAGGCCGTATGGGACAGATAATGGAGATGCAACAGAGCGGCTCTGAGCTGACTGTCGAGGAGCCGTCTATTCAGCAGTTTCTGACTTTTTCGCTGCAGCAGGAGCTGTTTGGACTCACTATTTTGCCGATTAAAGAGATCATCGAGTACGATCAGGTGACCACCGTGCCGATGGTACCTGCGTATGTGCGTGGGGTGATCAACCTACGCGGTAATGTAGTACCGGTGATCGATCTGCCCGTGCGCTTTGGTTGGAGTTCATCACCGGTCAGCAAGCGTACCTGTATCGTTATCGTTGAGGTCGCAAGTGATGAGGAGCGCTTTGATATCGGTGTTGTGATCGACAACGTCAGTGAAGTGCTGGAGATACCGACGCAGGATATCGGCTCGGCGCCGAGTTTCGGAGCCCGGGTCCGGACCGACTTTATTGCCGGCATGGCTAAGGTCAATGATGCCTTTATCGTGCTATTGAATATTGACCGGGTATTGGCCGTCGATGAGTTGTCGCAGCTTGGAGGGATGGGCCAGAAAACGGACGTGTTATCGGAATAAGCCATAAGGTTACAGTCAATCTAACCGCACGGGGTCTCTCTGATCACGTGCGGTTTTCTTGTGAATGGGGGTGATGCTTTGCCGATCGATGAGATATCAGGGCCGGTGTTTAAACAGTTTCAGCAACTGATTTTTGACCAGGCCGGAATAACGCTGTCAGAAGCCAAAAAAAGGCTGGTGGTGGGGCGGCTGGCCAAGCGTCTGCGGCATCATGAACTGGACTGCTATGGCGACTACTTTCAGCGCATGATCAGTGGTCAGCTGGGGAGTCAGGAGCTGCAGCTGGTGATCGATCAGTTAACCACCAACGAGACCCATTTTTTTCGTGAGCAAGCCCATTTCGATTTTTTGCGCGATCAGCTCTTGTCGCAGCAGGGAAAAGGGAGTGGTTTTCGGGTATGGAGTGCGGCCAGTTCGTCCGGTGAGGAGGCCTACAGTACCGCGATGGTTCTTCACGACACCCTGGGTAAAGGCGCCTGGGACGTATTCGGTTCTGATATTAATAGTGAGATTCTGGCCAAGGCGACCAGTGCGCTCTATCCGATGGGCAGTGCGGATGAGATTCCGGAGCTGTTTCTAAAGCGCTATTGCCTCAAGGGGGTGCGTGCTCAGGCCGGTACCTTTATGATAAGCAATGAGATTAAGCAGCATGTGCGGTTTTCAAAAGTGAATCTGAACGCACCTCTGCCCGACATCGGTCAATTCGATCTGATCTTTTTACGAAATGTGATGATCTATTTTTCGATGTCCACCAAGCAGTCTGTGGTTGCGCGGATGCTTCCTAAGCTTAAGCCGGGCGGCTATTTCATCGTCGGCCATTCCGAAAGTCTTAATGGCGTGACCGACCAGCTGCAGTCGATACGGCCTACCATCTACCGTAAGCCCACCGAGAGTGCATAAGTCTTGAGTAATAGTGGGTGCTGATGAAAAAAGTTGTTCTGAGTCCCGGCGAGTTTTTCTTCGGTGCTGGCGATGAAGAGATCAGAACCCTGCTGGGATCTTGTATCGCGATCACCCTCTGGCACCCTCAGCGCCGTTTGGGTGGCATGTGTCACTTTCTTTTGCCCAGTGCGGGGAAGCCGCCAGGCCATACCCTTGATGGTCGCTATGCGGATCAGGCAATGGCGCTGTTTCTGGCCGCGTTGAAACGAACCCGTACCGCGCCTAGAGAGTTTCAGGTGAAGGTCTTTGGTGGGGGTAATATGTTTCCCGATACGCTGATGCAGAGTCCGATAGGGGAACGAAATATTGAGGCGGCGCATAGCTTGTTAAGCCGGTATGGATTCCTGGCTCCGGAGTCTCATGTGGGCTGTAGTGGCCATCGAACCGTAATTTTGGATCTGGCGACCGGTCATACCTGGTTGCGTTGGAAGAAAGGGAGCAACCTGCTGTTATGAGTGTTAACAAAATAGGTGTGTTGATTGTCGATGATTCTGCGGTAGTGAGGCAGGTCGTGAGTGCTATTCTGTCGACTGATCCGGCGATCGAGGTGATCGCTGTTGCAGCAGACCCCATCTTTGCCCGCGCTAAAATGGACCAGCGTTGGCCTGACGTGATCGTGCTGGATATTGAGATGCCGCGTAAAGATGGCATCACTTTTTTGCATGAGATAATGGCCGAGCGGCCGACCCCCGTGGTGATCTGCTCCACCCTTGCCGAGGCTAATTCAGAAACGATGCAGCGGGCCTTGGCGGCGGGAGCTGTGGATATTATTACCAAGCCCAAAGTGGGCCTGAAAGGATTCTTGCATGAATCCGGAAAGCAGATGATCGATGCCGTCAAAGCGGCCGGTCAGGCCAAGGTAAAAATTCTGGCCAGGCGCGCTGCCCCCCCTCTTGAGGTGAAGCCCAAGTTGACCGCGGATGCAGTGATGCCCGTTTCCAGGGCTTTAACCGGGATTCAGACAACTGAAAAGCTGGTGGCGATAGGAACCTCTACCGGGGGTACCCAGGCCCTGGAGCAGGTGCTGACAACGTTACCCCGAGTCTCTCCGGGAATCGTTATCGTGCAGCATATGCCAGAGAAGTTCACCGCCGCTTTTGCGCAGCGTTTGGATGGCTTGTGTCAGATTACGGTTTCGGAAGCCCGGCACCAACAGCGGGTGTTGCCCGGACATGCGCTAATCGCCCCCGGAG
>SDWN01000668.1 GCA_004195305.1 Neptunomonas sp.
AGTCGCCGGGGTTAGGATTGCGTAACACAGGAGAGAGATGATGACAGACTATAAATTGATACACGTCCACATATACGACCCAAGAAATAGTATCTTCAAAGGGTCTAAAAGCGATAAATCAGCAGCCCATTATTACACCTGCTCTGCTAGTGACAGGTGTGATGCTTATTCTGGCGGTCAGTGCGTAATGATAGGCAAGATATTTGGCGGGCGATGCCCTTATGGCAGAAAGAACGTTACTACAGGGTTCACCAGTCGGGCGCGTAAATATCATGAGTGGATTTCCGATATTAAGGAGAAATACAAAGATCAGCTATGGGCGCTAAAATCCGTCGATAAAACTGCTATAAAGCTTGGGGATGGTTTCCTGCTGCCTTATTCGTTCATGGATATGAATAAGAAAGTTCCTTTTCAAGCGCATGGCGGTGGGTTTTGTACAGGGGTTCCGTTCATCAAGGCAGAAGATCTTACGCCTGACGCATTGCTATCCATAGTGACATTCAAACCGCAAGCTATGATGGGCGGCGAGATAAGGGATTATCAGTTAAAAAGCGTTCCTAAATTCGTCAAAGATCTTCACGACAAATACCCCGAGCTTTTCAAGACTCTAGTTTCTGTATATCCAGAAGCCGAAAGCGCTTGTGCGAACTACGACTACACAGGGAGAAAGGCATTATTATCAACTATCAATCATGGCTGCGAGGTCATAATAAGTAAAAAGTCTTGGCAGTGGGACGGTGAGAACATAACAGCAACTAACAAGGACTACATGATTTTCAGCCCCGTTAAGTGGGATGAGTGTTCGCTTAGTTTCAAGCCAAAAGAAGGCGAGTCTGTAACCATAACCAGTAATGATCAGGTCAACGACAAGACTGTTTTTGTTGATTAGATAAATACCGAGTAACACCGCGTAACACACAGAGGGTAGAACGATGAGCACATTTTTACTCAAAATGGTATTAAAAATAAGGTGGTGGTATTTCCATATCAACCCTAATTTCATTAAGTTTTATATGGATTCGTCCCGCTCTGAGGCGCATTTCCAGCACATAAAAACAGGCGAGCTTCACTGTAACTACGCAGTCGTAGAGCAGGACACATAACGCCGCGCAGTGCGGCAACGAGGAGAGAGTGATGATGGATATAAAATGTGCGATTAATGGCCGTCTGGCTTTCAGTGGAATTTGCGGCCATATCAAAGTTAATTGCAATAGCCTATGTGGTGCTCCTGATGAATTCGAGTGCAGGCATAAGCGCTGCATCACATGCAATGGAGAAGGCGACGTCCATAGCATAGACGGAGAATGGATAGGCTACTGTCACTGTGAAGATGGTCAGGCACTGGAAAACTCACCACCACGCCGGGCTATCAGCAAGGGGTAGACGATGAACCGAAAGCTAGTTGATGGGCTTGAGACAACGAAGGCTTGCCCTGAGTGCGGCAGCAAGGCGCTGGTGCTGCTTGGGACTCAAGACCGTAAGATGTGCGGATTGTCCCACTAGCATCGTGTGGAGGCTTACAGGCGGTCAGGCAGGCATACATGGTGGTGTGACAGAGGAGCCTAACCCATGACCAGAACATTTTATCTAGTTAGGCGCCTGGCCAATATCTCAAAGATCGACTGGGCCGTGATCGTGCTAGCAGCTGTATCTGTGTCGTGCCTGGTGGCTATGCTGATCGGCATAGACGATTACCTGGTTGATGCTGCAGCGGCGATTCTGCTAGGGCTTAGCGCGTCCCTGGCTATAGGGATTGTGGGGACCCGGGCGCTTATCAACTCACAACCGGGTGAGGGCGAAGATTAGCGATGGTCTACTAACGTCGAATACCGCGCCATTCAGCAACGCGATAGAGTTAACAAAAAGGAGGCAACATGGAAACTTTAGAGACTTGGCAAGTATTCGCAATCGCATATGTGGCAACCCTCGGCGTGATCATCTACGCGATGTGGAGGCGACCGAACCGGAACACATTCCGCAAGAAGTGGAGCAGAGCAGTGGATAATTATAGCGTTACGTATTCGGGTATTTTTCGTTTCGTTATGAGTAACGGAGACATAAAGTCTTGCGTAGCTCAGACCGAAGATAAAGCAAAGCAGCGGCTTAGCGCTGAGGAGTTGTTGCGTGTGGTCAGCGTATCGGGCAGTCCGGTTACTCTGGCTCGGTTTGATCGTATCGAGCAGGCATAAAAAAGCCGCTGATGACTTAGCGGCGAAGGGTACAACAACGAGAGGAGTAACGTATGAGCATTCACGATAGCGACTTATGCCTGAATACGCAAGCCGAGATAGATAGAGATTACATCGCAGATTACTGCAAGGACTGCGGCAAGAACATCGATGATTGCATCTGCGGTGATGATTGTGAAGAGTGCGGCCTTGATCCTGACTATTGTGACTGCGAGGAGAGCGATGATGAGTAATTGCCCATACGAATGTATGCCGCCACGAGATGAGATAATAGCCAGGCTGAATAATGTAAAGACTCAGAAAAGAGCTGCAGAATCATACGGAATCAGTATGTGCATGATGCGTACCTGGCTAACGCTGAAGGACATAACCAGATCTGACTACAACGGGAAGCGCGGCAATTTCGAATCCAAATGCCCACCATTTGGCGATCTAGTTAAGGCGCGAAACAAGCTCAAAACTAACAGGGAAGTTGGCAGGCATTTCAGCGTAGACCGAAGGACGGTGGAAGCCTGGTACAAAAGGCACGGGATACAGGGATATAAGCGCGAATGCCTTGAGCCTAGTGATATCCCGCTAATCAGGCAGCTACAGAACCATTTATCAGCAGCTGAGTGCGGGTTTAAGTTCGACGTTGCGTCACGCACTATCCGTGATGTATGGAATGGCAAGTCTTGGGCGTGGGTTTCCTGATGGCCAGACTATTCACCATCAAAGACAATGCCTCTAAGCGATCCGTCATGACCGCACTGTGGGATTGCGTGGGCGAGCTAATACCATCAGGCGGGTTAGATATAACCGTTGCTAAGGAGTCTAAGACGCGGCTACAGGAGCAGCGATACCATGCGATGATGAATGACATTTCAAAGCAGGTCGAGTTCGACGGCAGGCGCTTTATCTCCAAGGTGTGGAAGGTCAAGCTCAAGGACCAGTTTGAGCATGACTTGATCGCAATGGGTACCCCGCTATCGAAGCCAGGAAGCGTGACAATGAGTATTGACGGCTGTCGGGTTGTTCAGATCCCGCCTGAGTCTAAAGAGTTCAGGAAAGCCGAGGCGTCTGATTTCATAGAATTCTTATTCGCCTTTGGCGCCGATCATAGCATCAGCTGGTCAGACCCAGAGACTCAAAGCCAGTACCGCGAATATTTTGAACGGGAGATCGGACAATGAGCAAATTCAACACGCCACCCCCAGCGCAGCAGGCTGATAAGTTTGCTGAGAGCATCAACCGGCGATCTCAGAGCAAGAAGAAGGATAGTGCGCGGCCCCGGCTTCAGGAGCTAGACCAGATGGCTCTTGAGCGTGATATAGCACGGCAGATGATAGAGGTGTGGAATGAAGCCTAAAAAGAGACTCAAGTCTATCGCCAAGATGACCGACGACTGCGCGACTCTTCTTCAGAAGTTAGTACGGGTCAAAGCTGCTGACTCCGATGGCATTTGCTCCTGTGTAACCTGCGGAAAACGTGCTCACTGGAAAGAGATGCAAGGGGGTCACTTTATCGAACGCGGCAGGCTGGCGACTAAACTTGTCGAGGAGAATATCCACCCACAGTGCCCAGGGTGCAATTGCTTCAGGATGAAAATGTCCTCCTGTGTTCTGGATTATCGGCGGTACATGGTTGAAGTTTACGGAGAGGAAGGTGTAACCGATCTTGAAGACCTGAGCCGGACCACAAAAAAACACACCCGATCTGACCTGGTTGAGATGAAGATCGATCTCTCTAAGAGGCTAAAGGAGCTTGGGTGCTAAGTTTGGATGACAAAGGCGCTGCTCAGTGAGTAGCGCCTTTCTTTGCCTATTGAATTTCGTAAGTTCCAGAAATACGAACAGACCCAGCGGCAGCCATGTTGACGAACGTGCTGGACGATACTCCCGAAGCGAACGATATCAGCAGGATGTTATTAGTAGTTGTCTGCCCTTGTGCGTACAGCTGCCCCGTAAACACCACATCCGTTGTCCTTATGTTGAAGATGGTATTGATAGTAGATACGGTAAACGGCAAGCCTCCGACGCGCATTTGACCCGTGCCGGTATGTCCTGTCCATGCTACGAATATATCGAACTTAACAATATTGCCAATCTTGGTGTAGGTGCCTGTCTGGTCACTATAGGTGGCTGATCCCGCTGTTGATGCTCCAAAGATAGTTGGCGTAAAGGTTCCCGGATCCCACTTCCCGCCGTCAAATCTCCGCGTATGGATGCCGTTATCAACGATGAGGGTAACAGCAGCAAGTGTGTTGTTGTCTAAAATTGCACCCGTAACGCCTGATCCTATAGACAGACCAGTTGTTATCGTAGACGTTCCGCCAATTTCACACACATTATTTGATACATCTGGATTTGTCTGCGTTCCGCTAATATCAAACGCAGTCGTTACTACTGCCCCTGTTACTGACTTTCCTAGCCCTATGTTATTCCTTTTAACTACTGCACTTCTTGTTGGGTTTAGCGTGGTGGCAACCTGAATACCTGTCGTTACTGTGATCAAATTATTAAGGTCGATCTGACAGCCTGATACGGTTGGTGCGTACATTAAGCTCCCACCACCGCTTATATCTGTAAGTTTAATAATAGGCTCAAGGAATGTAACCGCACCACCGCTTATCAGGGTGAAGTAGCTGTTATCAACCGCCACTCCGTTAGACCCAGACGTAACTTCGACCGCCGGGGTCGTCAGGTTGGTAACTTCGTGATTATTACCATAGATGTTTACGCTGGCAGTTAACGGACCTTCTACAAAGATCTGACGCCCTGCGCTTCCTTTGAATCGATTGCCTGTAGCTAGTAGAGAAGTAACATTTTTAAAATGACACTGATCTTTACCAGCCGCCCCGCCATTAAATACGCAGTCGCCTGATATCTCTACGTTACGCACGTCCTCCATAAACAGCGAAAGCTCGGTATCAACCTGGTCTATAGTCACATGGTGAAGAAGTACCTTTTGGGTGTCTTCAAACCTGAACCCGCCACTGGCACCGAAGACTGACGAGTCAGCTACTGAAACAGTCGCGCCGCCTTCTACCCATATAGCGTGCGAAGCCACAGAGCTACCACCGGCGTCCTTGCCTGTGCCGTCGATATCGGTGAATTTCAGATCTTTGAACTTGACTAGCTGAGGCCCTGTAGCAACTCCACCAAACAGGGCGATTGCATGTCCTTGGGTTGCTGCTCCTGTTATAGAGAACTCCTCTAATGTCAAAAAGCTTTGCCCCGTTGTGGACAGCTTAAATAGTGGTTCATTTGCCGCCACCGCGTGCAAGAAACCGCACCGGTTACCCTTAAAGCCAACGTTAGACCTGGTTGAAACAATGCTAGAGGTTACTTTGTAGATCTGTTCGGGAACGCCTTCTAACTGCCGACCTCCTACTGCATCTAGGAATGCGAAGGCTGCCAAAACCGGAATAGTATCGTCTGCACCACCATCCCCGGCAACCCCCCACTGAGTCATTGCAGCATTCGCCATTGCGAAGTTTGCCCGAGCAAATAACCCATTAGCGAGGGCGAACGCCGCACCATCATCCAGCGTATAGGCTGTGCTAACTACGACATCATAAGGCGCAGGGCGTCCGACTACCGTGAACAGCATTCCTGTTACAAAGTTAACAGCAATACCATCGAGCGCCACCGGGTTTGCCGCCTTTGCCGCCGCCACTGTTGCGAAGGTCGGGCCGTAGCGTAGGTCTGTTCCTTGCAGGTCCGTAGCGCCGCCTATGTCCGCCGCGTAGTAAACCTGCGCCCCTAGCTTATTAAGAACCGCCATTGAGTACGAACCATCAACTACGATCTGCCCAGGGCTTCCGAGATAGGTGATCGTGCCCCCGGCATTGGTGCTCACAGGCTGCGTTACTGATACCTCTGTGCCGTCTTCCTGCCTGATCTTAATCGGCTTCTGGTTGCCGACAATGGTTGGGTCTAGATCAGGAATCCCGATAAAGATAGAGCCGTTGAAGACCGGCCTGCCTTTGGTAGGATCTGCATAATAG
>SDWN01000881.1 GCA_004195305.1 Neptunomonas sp.
GTATGACTCGTTTCCCGTCTCGATGATTTCGCAGTGATGAGTGATACGATCCAGCATGGCGGTGGTCATCTTCTCGTCCCCGAACACCTGCACCCATTCACCGAAGTCGAGGTTGGTGGTGAGGATGAGGCTGGTGCGTTCGTACAGTTTGCTGATCAGATGGAACAGCAGTGCTCCGCCTGATGCAGCAAAGGGCAGGTAGCCCAGCTCATCCAAGATGACGGCATCTACGTTCAGCAATCGATTGGTGAGCTGACCCGATCGACCTGTGATCTTCTCCTGTTCCAGCAGGTTAACCAGATCGACTACGCTGAAAAACCGTACGCGTTTGCCTTGCCGCACAGCATGACGTCCGATGGCGATTGCCAGATGTGTCTTGCCGGTTCCGGTGCCGCCGACGAACAGTAGGTTATGGGCCTGCTCCAGGAACGGGCCTTGGTGCAGCCTGTCGATATCGGCCTGCTCCAGCGGTGCATCATCGAAGCTAAAGCCGTCGAGATCACGTGCCAGCGGGAACTTGGCAATGCCCATCTGATAACGGATCGAGCGGCTTTTACGTTCAGCTTCCTCCGCCTCGATCATCCGTTGCAGCCAGACCTCTGGCGGTGGCGTATGCCGACTGGGCTGGTGCAGTAGCTCGTCACACTGGGCCGCCATGCCGAACAGCTTCAGCGCCTTCAGGCGCGTATGGATTTCAGCGCTGTGCATGGGCCCCTCCTTTTCGCAGCTGGTCGTAACGGCCACAGTTGGCGACCGGTGCGATGGATAACGGGATGACATCGGTTTTGATCTTGTCTTGACTCGCAGTGGGCTGACGCAGCCGCTGTAGCTGGTTTAGCACGAGCGCTGCAGAGACAGCCTTGTTTTCAAGCGTTATCTGGCAGGCCGTACCCAGGGCCTCAAGACCCTCGGATTGAGCGGCAAGCAGCAGCGACACCATCTCTTTATCACCGCCTTTTCGGCTTAGCAGGAGGCGTTGAACCTGCTCTACTGCGGCAGGCAACTGCCAGTGCTGGAAGGGCGCGCCATTGCGCAGTGCACCGGGTTTGCGCTCCAGCAACCCCAGGTAGTGCCAAGGGTTGTACTGGGTCTTGTCGCGCCCGAACAGGCGCAAATGATCGGCGATGATCTCGCCGTCTGCCATCACCAAGACGCGGCCTGCAAACACCCGTAGCGTGACATGGTGGTTGGCATAACGGCTGTCGACGCTGTAGCTGTTGCGATCCAGCCGAACCAGGCAGGTGCTGTCGGCACGGACCTCGCGTTCGACATATCCATTAAAGGAGACTGCCAGAGGGCGTAGCTGTTTGCGTTCGGTTTCAAACACTTGCCAGACCGTCTGTTCTGGCTGCTTGGGGTGCGGGTGACGCTGGGCATGCCGCTCGACCTCCGCCTGCAGCTGTCGGTTCAGCTCGGCCATATCACCGGCTTTGCGGCGCGGCACAAAACAGAGCCGACGAATATCCTGCACCTGTTTTTCGACCTGACCTTTCTCCCATCCTGCCGCAGGCGTACAGGCGCGCGGTTCGATCAGGTAATGACTCATCAGCGCTAGGAAGCGAGGGTTGAAGCGCCGTTCCTTGCCGGATAGCACGGCATCGACACAGGTTTTCAAGTTGTCATAAATACCGCGATGGGTGACGCCGCCCCAATAGGCAAAGGCCGCATCGTGGGCGGCAAAGACCATCTCCTGAGTTTCACGTGGAAAGGCGATAACAAAGGGTAAGCGGCTGCGCGAGAGCCGGAAGTGAGCCACCTTGATACGCTGTACGATGCCATCAAGCTCGACCTCCTCTTCGCTCCAGTCGAACTGGTAGGCATCCCCCGGCTCGAACACCAGCGGCACGTAGGCCTGTTTGAGGGCCGGTTTGGCTTTCCAGTGCTTAACGAAGCGCTGAACGCTGTCGTAGGCACCTCGATAGCCCTGGCGCTGCAGGTCATCATGCAACCGCGTGGCACTACGTCGGAGTCGCTTGGGTAGTTTAACGTCCGCATCCAGCCACTCGGTCAGCATCGGTTCGAATTCGCCGAGCTTGGGTTTTGCAGGTTGCTCTCGGCGATAAGTAGGCGGCTCAGATAGAGGCTGGCGCAGATACTTTCTGACCGTATTGCGAGACAGGTTGAGCTGACGGGTAATGGCACTGATCGATAAGCCATCCACCTGATGCATGCGCCGAATTTTCAGCACGCTTTCCATGATTAACACCCCAGGTACTCCAGCCAAAAGACTGGATAGTTACACACACTCCGGGGTGGTCAATTTTGGACGCTGAAAACCCCGGATACCTGGTCACTTTTGCACGCTGATCAACAGCATGGCGACCCGATGCCCCTCTACTGCCTGAATCAAACTACACAGCAAGGGTATCAAGCGTTATAGATATGGCCGGTAACACAATGGTCGATGACTATGTCTGGTCGTTCACAACGCGGTGAGGCTCGTGTAGGGGCAGTAATTTCAAGTAGCCAGTCACTGGCTCCTTCGCTTCTACACATCGCTATTTATCCTCGGTAAACCTTTCCCAGCGCACCCAGCGATTGGAAGTTATATTCATTGGAATTATCAGGTGATGCCCCACATTTCTTCCCTCCGCGTTCATTGTCAGAGTACCATCACTTGCAACGATATAGACCCGTGATTCAGACATGATGTAATTGGCAAATAAAACTAGCCCCGCGGTAAATTTAACTTTAAGCCGAAGGCCCTCTGCATCGCAGGTGAAGTCGCCTTCCGATAGGGATAACTTATGCTGCTCGCCACTTGGTTTAGTCGTAATTTCGAGGAGATCCGGGGCCGGCTGTACTATGTGGACTTGATTGACCATTGGTCTCGTGACGCTTTTGAAAGCAAAGGTATCGCTATAAAGTAAGTTAAACGAAAGCGACCTACACTCGCCCGCTTCGGAGACACAAGGACTCCCGCTAGAAGTTTCAGCATTTTCCCCATAATCATGATAAACCCCTTCCAGATTTGGGCAGGAGCTAGTTAGAGAATTGTCTTGAATAGGAGCCCAGTCAACTGGATAAGGATATGTTGCGCTCGTCATAGAGCAGGATGTAAGCGGTATAAGCGTAAGCGAGATGACCGTTAACTTTATTACCATTTTATTACGCATATGGCTCTCATCATTGATGAAATAAACGAGATACGGATTGACTCGACCACCTCCAACTAACGATAGCTGAAAACTCATTCAATGGCCTATGGTCATCCTTCCTTTTTTAGCTGGCGCCAAAGTAGATATATTGCCGTCAAAACCGGAAGTCACCTTGCGTCCGCTTTGTTCCCCATAGCGGCGGTTAAACTCTTCAGCTGAGGACTGCCGCTTGTCGCAGGAGCTTAAATTGAATGACCTCTCAATAAGCTTCCTCCCTCAGACAATGATGGCTACCACGCCCATCATCAGATTGAATTTGGTTCATGCGATGAGGCCCAAGGTAAGCTGAACATAGACCTCACGTTACTCTGGTTTCATGGCGGCTAAGTCGCAGCTACTGCCGAAACCAGACGTTCGTTCAATGTCCGGTTTGGGGCCAGTGGTAATGAGCGTATCGCCCTAAGACCCTCAATAGCTGGTGGTCATGGCCAGCACAAGTGCTAAGAAGCTGACGAAGGGTGTCCAATTAACTGACGGTATTCAGGTATTCCCGAAATCGGTGTTTGGCAGGGCTCGCCTAGTCTGATTACTGAGCGTTATCTGCGCGTGCTTCTCGCAGCTTTTTTCGAAGGTCGTGAATCGATCTTTCGGTGTTGTCTCTCAGGCTGAATACAGAGCGCAGGGTTCTGCCCTGAAAGTCGCTGATTGCCTGTGCCCATGCACCAGAGTACACAAAGCGATGACTCTCCATAAACTATTTCTCAAATCCATCATTGATCGCATTAATGCTGCTCTCCACCTTGGTTAATCGTTCGATGATGTCGCTGAAATCATCTGGTCTTGTGAAAAACATGCGGCCATTGACAGAATCCTGGTGATCCTTGGCGATAGTCTTCAGGCGTTCTGGTTCCGGGATAAGTCGAAGCTGTCCTTTAGGCACTTCGTCATAGTTAACACCGCTTTGAGCCCAGCGCTGCTTTTTCATTTCTACAACGTCACGCATCGCTTTTTGAGTCGTGAGCGGGTCCGCGATTCGCTTCTCCATCAGACAGTCAACATCGTACCAATGCCTTGCCAGGCGATCCGGATTGGGCTCTTTAGTCTGCGTTGAGAACTGATGTAAGGCGGTAAGTTTTTCCCATAAAATGTATGCTGGCTCGAAGACCTGAACCTTACATTCCGGTAGCGCAAGCTCAGACAACTCGGGTACTTCACTCAAATAGCAACAAACCGAATGCTCGATGGTTGGGCGACCACGGTTGCGTGCGCCAAACTCCAGCAGGATATGATCAAGCTGGTAACGATTTTCATTGCTAGTCACTCTCGGGAAGTGAATATCAATCTTCTCACCTTCCGACTCCGGCTCAAGCACAGCCTGCAAACCATCAATACCATATGCAGAAAATCGCTCATTTAACCGAGAAACAAGTTCTTCGGACCACGCTTCTAAGCGTTTCGTTTGCTTCTTTCGAAATTTCTGTTGCTGGCTTGGGTTTTTTGTTGTCTGAAGCCAAGCGGCTTCTTCGTTCTCTTCTCCCGCCAAGTCTGACCAGTGTATGGATAGATCTATATCCTCAGAGAATCGCTCGATCGCTCGCCAGCATTTACTGAGAGCGGTCCCTCCTTTGAAGGCAATAGCATGATCACCTACCAAGCCCTCTTCGTAGAGCAATCGCAAGATCTCAGTTACCCAGATGTCCTTTTCTAAAAAATTGCTAGAGAGTCCCCCTGGGTGCTTCTGAGCACCAAGTGTAAGTAGAGCCGATAGTTCACTATGCTTGAATGAATCGGAATAAAAATCAAAGATATTCACTAAGCAAGCGTCCTTTCAAATTGCTTCAGCTTGGCTTGCCATGCATGTGGCAGCGGAGTGGTCTGGAGCTTCTGCAGAATAGGGATGAATTCAGACTCTCTGACAGTCAGGCGCTTAAAAGCCCCTATTATTTCTTCTAGCCCAATTGCACTCGGAGAGAGGACAGAAAGACTGCGCAGCAGGGCACCCTCAGCAAGCTTAGGCCATCGAAGCTTCCGCTCTGATATATGGCGAATTTCGACGGTCTCATTCTCAACCTTAAACAACCGTGAAGGGCCGTTGCTCCAAAACACAGTCTGAATAGGGGCCTGTGTTTGTAACCCTAACCGATAAGCTTCTTCTAATCCTTGTGGTACGAGCTTGTAATGATGTTCTTTGGCCCAAGCGCGTGCAACTTGCTCTGCGCTGGCTGTGATTTTTATTGAAGGAATGCTTTTCAGAGGTTTAGGGCGAACATAGATCCCCTTACTGACGCGAACAACTTCCCCAGACTGAGCCAGCCGACTAAAAGACTTTTGTACAGATGTGCGAGTACCCAGCGTATAGAAGCCAGTGATGCTAAACGGCTTGCTTCGCTGCATGCGATGCAGGCGACTTAAAACTTTCGCTAAGGCAGACATAATATTCTTTAAACCTGACAATTAACTTCGTATGTAATTTCATTCTACGCCTTATTACATGGGTATTTCAAGCATGTATGAGTCAGCACCAAGTGCCTTTACATGTTCTAATTATAAAGCTTACTGCAAAGGCGCAGAACCCAACAAGCCGCGGTGCTTAGCCAGAATTCACAAAAGGACATGAATGACGAACAATATACGGCCGTAACAACACACTACGACGCGCATCATCAGCATTAAATTATGAAATACACAGACGGAACAAAGCCCCATCAGATGAGCCACTTACATACTTCGGCGCTGGCTACGTGCTCCAATGACAGCTAGCGTCAAAGCCCATGCTTCACCAACTGGTGCTTTAGTTCTAACGTGATGATAAGAAGACTTCCGTACGCATGATCTATAGCTCCTTCAATCAGACCAAGCATCAAACAGTACAGACAAATGGTATGATGGAAAAACCAGTGAGGATTAAGAATGAACGATTCTCTCCCTCGAACCGGCGCCGTATGAGGGACCTCTTTTTAGCAGTACAGACGGAAGCACGCCATCTAAACGCGAACATTAAAATATATATTTATCAGCTAGTTGAACCACCAACTAGACTCCCGCCAGCTCCACCACTTGATGGATAAGC
>SDWN01000900.1 GCA_004195305.1 Neptunomonas sp.
GATTATGACCGGTGTTATCTCCGGGGGGCTGTTTGCACTGATGACGTCTGTCGATGAGGTGATCGTGGCGATCTTCATCGCCGGGGCTGAGCAGCGCACGGTTCCGATGCAGATGTGGTCGGGTATTCGTGAGCAGATCAGTCCGACCATCCTGGCGGTAGCGACGCTGCTGGTGGCGATGTCGATCTTGCTGCTGACGACGGTTGAATATCTGCGCCGTCGCTCTGAGAATCTACGCGGGATCACGCCCCAATAATGAAACGCTGATAATAGAAATCCGGTAGTAATAGGTTGGTCTTCACGGACAGAAAATAACAAGGCCGGGCGCTGTTTGCTTCCGGCCTTTCTTTTGGTTATGCCTGAGTTAGTTGTTGCAGATTGTTGTGTTGCGGCGAGCAGATTGACAGGGAAGCTGACATCTCGGTGACTGCAGATACAGAAGGGCCGATCTACGTTTCGGTCACACAGGCCAGGAGGTTTGAGCCACTTTGAACGGCAGAGCCGGCACATTACAGTCGCTCACCTCTGGCCCGAGTGGGCTGTTGTTGAAACTTCGGAGTTCCGTATAGCGGGCACCCATCGGAGCTAGGGTTCACGGCAGGAGACAAAGCGGCCACACAGACTACGAAGTTTGAGGACCTTTGAGCAGCAGCCGACACAATAGCCGCCACTGACAATCCCTCTGCCTTAGCTCCCCTGCATCAATCCAACTTCCCTTAAGCTGACATTGGCCTGAGCCTCAGGGTTAGACAGGAGTGAGCAGTCATCGGTGGGATGATGGACTGAGCCACTGCTTAGGGCTCTTTACGACCCTCAACGGTCAAAGTAGGCCGGAATATGCATGGGAATTTGGCGTCGGGGTCAGCCACATCGGGATCGATATAGCGGACATCAGCCTCCAGTACCACTAGCGCAGCATGCTGCTGACTATCCTTTACGTATTTCTCAAACCATTCAGAAAAATCTTCTGCTGTCATAGGTCGAGCATATAGATATCCTTGGGCAGCTTTACAACCCTCTTTTTTCAATACCTCCCACTGTTCGGGCTCTTCCACACCTTCGGCGATGGTATGCAGCCCAAGACTCTGCCCTAACGCAATAATGGCGCGGCATATTGCCGCATCATTTGGGTCAATGAGAATGTCACGCACAAATGACTGATCAATTTTAAGTTGATCGAGTGGCAGCCGTTTGACGTAAGCTAATGATGAGTAACCAGTGCCAAAATCATCTAACGCGAACGATATCCCTGTCTTTTTAAGTTGCATCATTTTGTCAGTGACGATGTCCAAATCATGAACCAACATGCTCTCGGTGATTTCCAATTTCAGGCGGGTGGGATCAACACCACTTCGTGAAACGATATCCAGCACTTTTTTAGTAAAAGATCGCTGGCTAAATTGTAGGGCACTGACATTGACAGCAAGGGTTAAGCAGGAAGTTGAGGGGGATTGTTGCCAAAGCTGAAGCTGCTCACATGCCTCCTCAAGCACCCACTCGCCAATAGGAAGGATCAGGTGGGTATCTTCGGCAAACGGGATAAAATCCATCGGAGAGACGAAGCCACGTTCTTCTGATATCCAGCGTATCAACGCTTCGGCGCCAACACATTCCCCATGAATGTTAACCTGGGGCTGGTAATAGAGCTGGAATTCATGATTATTGATCGCTTTTCGAAGGTCGATTTCAAGGGATCTGCGCTTATCGGTGCGGGCTTGCATATCAGAATCGAAAAATTGGTAAGCATTTTTGCCTGCCCCTTTTGCCTGATACATCGCAATGTCCGCACGCTTGAACAGCTCTTGAGTCGAAACATTGTGATCGTGAATCAGTGTAATACCGATACTAACGGAGCTCTGATACGACTGGTTATTGAGTTGGTAGGGAAGTCGTAATCGCTGAATGATTTTGTCTGCTACGTATCCACAATTGCTGACGGCTTCATTAACATCATCAGCCAACTGTCCAAGCAGTACGACGAATTCATCGCCACCATGGCGCGATACTGTGTCTATCTCGCGTAAACATTGCTGGATGCGTTGAGCTGTCTCAATCAGCATTGAATCACCCTGATCATGTCCCAAGGTGTCGTTCAGTTCTTTAAAATTATCCAGGTCCAAAAACAGAAGTGCTTGAAAGGAGTTGTTGCGCGCACTGTTAGCGACACTTTGTTCCAAACGGTCAAGCATGAGTCGCCGATTTGGTAAACCCGTCAAAACATCGTAGAACGCCAGGCTGTGTGCTTCACGTTCAGCGTCCTTGCGCTCGGTAATGTCCTTCCCCGAACTCAATATGCTGGTACATTGATCATTCTCGTTAAATATCGAAACGTTATGCCAGGCTATGGTTCGTTTGTTTCCGTCGCGATTAACAATTTCATTCTCAGAGTAGTCAACTGGATCGATATCGCCAGAGATCATTTCCAAGAAAACTTCGCGAGCCTCTTGTTGCACCGCCTCGAACGGGGCAATTTCAAACCAGTCCCGACCGGTTAGTTCCTGTTCGGAGTATCCTAATATATTACATCCTAGCTTATTTATTTCGGTAATGTAGCCTTGGCTATCTAGTTCGATAATGATCGCTTCAGCTACCTCGAGGTAACGCTCAGCCCTACGCTGTTGCGCAACAGCCGCGGCCTCCGCGCTTTGGCGATCGTTTACCTCAGAGAGCAGTTGCTGGGTCCGTTGCTCTACCTTCTGTTCGAGTTCCTGCTGATATAGCTTGACCGCATTACGCTGATGCCGTTGGTCTATAACTACCGCCAGCATGTGGCACAAATTCTCAAGATAGGGGCGGTAGGTTTGAAAATTGCCAGAGTCTGATATCTCGAACTGTAGCTGTCCGTATTCAGAACCATCTATCTTGAGCTGTAGGTGGGAAAAACGAGCATTATCCTGTCCTACATCACCCTGCTTGGCCAAGTAGCGCACGGCCTTCACTCCCGGGACCATATCAAGCCCCCGGCATACGAAGGCAAAGATTGCTCCCTCATCAGGAAGGTGAGCAACCATGCTCTCGATGAGCAAGATCTGGGCTAGTATTTCTGCGCTGAGTTCTTGGGTTTGTGGCATCTCAGACTAGCTTCTCTGCTGCTTCAGAAACTCTTCCGGAGGAATGAAGAAGGGGTTTTTCATCACCGAGCCACGCACAATCATTAGCGGATGTACCTTGAGTACGTCCATGATGGTCGCGCCATCAAAATCATGGGCATTGTATTGGCAAACCGCCGTAACAGGGTGCTCTTTGAGTAAGAGACTTACCCGCGATTCATACTCCAGCAATTGAGATCCGCCCTCGATGTGTTCAATCTCAGGGCTCATCTCGCCGATCACCCTACAGGCTGGGCAACCTGCTTCTTTGGACGTTTTATGAAACTGGGTGAGTAGTCCCAGCATTCGGTCAGGATCAAATTTATCGTCTTGAAAATAGACCTCTCGGGTACCTGCCAGAGTCAGATCCCCGGATGCTTTGGCATCTTTTAGGGAGATATTGTGAGCTTCTAAAAATTTTGCCAATGCCGTTTCATCCACTTTCTCAGAGAAACAGGCAGCGTGCTCTCTGGCTTCAAGCCCGCTACGCAGAAACTCGAGCAAGGAATTGTTGCGCTCGTCATCGTTACTATAAATCTGGCAGATGTGGGTGCCAGCTGGGAGTTTCTCGTCGGTGAAACCTAGCGAAACGAGAGGCATTGACTGATTCATTAGGAGATCCGCCTTAGCATGTAATGTGAGCTAAATTAGAAAATAAGCTTAGTATAAATGCTCTCCTTAACAACAAAAAACGTAGGGATAATTCTCCCTATCTTTAGCGCAGCTTGAAGTAGGCGCTAAGTCATAGCCAAGGTCCGCTCTAGAGCGATTTGGTTCAATGCCAGAGAGGTCTAACCACCTGACCCTCAATGTCGGCAGCAGCCAAAACGCATCACTTCAGTATCAGAGCCCTGAATGTCTGCTTTGTCGCAACGGAAATTGCCGTTACCAAGCGCTCAAAACAGCAAAAACAGTGTCCGCATCCATGTTTCTGGTGAGCTGGGATGGTTGCTGTGTTCGCAGACCCTAAGTGGCGGCGATGGGCCGTGAAGAGCAGCTGAGCCATGCCAAAAATTCCTGGCCCTAATGATCGCTGTTGCACGGTCATTGATCAAAATCCTGCTTTGGGGTCAGAACCCGCTAAGGTAGAGCAGTGCTGGCCACAACAGCTCATTGGGACATAGCCTTTCTTTTGGCTTGGTCAGATCAAAACGTCCGCGCTAGGCGGTTATCCTGTCTTAGCGCTATGGCCGATCTATCGATCGAGAGGCGCGGGCAATCGAGACTCATGGCGCTCAAAAGGTCGCACCCCGGATGTTTTATGCCGCGGTCATATCAATATAACAGGTCGAATTCTGCTAATTTGCTTTGCGGGCCATGATTTTGTAGAAATTTGTGCCAGAAGTCAGCTGTCTAGGAGGCTGACCGAGAATAGCGAGCGTAGCGAGAGAGTTGTATTTTGAGTCAGATTTATCGTTCATTTGCGAAGAATAGTGGTTCTATTTACCAAAAATGAGCGTCAAATCTGGCCAAAATACGGGTTTCGCAGTAGGTCAGTCTATTCTCGGTCAGTCTCCTAGGATCTATATCAAGGGGTAGGGCATGTCATATCGACTGGGGATTGATACCGGTGGTACGTATACGGATGCGGTGTTGGTGGATGACCGGCAACAGGTCGTCGCCACGTTCAAGAGTCTCACCACCCGGCACGATTTGACTATCGGTATCGGCAATGTCCTGGAGGGGCTGTCCCAGGAGATGCTGCAGGATGTCACCCTGATCTCACTCTCCACCACGCTGACAACCAATTCTGTGGTCGAGGGGCAGGGGGCGCCGGTCTGCGTGTTGTTACCGGGCTACGATGAACGCCAACTGGTGCAGAGCGGGGTCAAGGATCTGGTTGCCGATGGTGCGGCCATTCTGCTTGCTGGCGGTCACAATGCCACCGGTGATGAGAGTGAACCGCTGGATGAGTTCGGTGCGCGCAAGGCGATTTTAGAACGCAAAGACGTGGTGTCAGCGTTTGCCATCTCCAGCATGTTTGGCACCCGCAACGCCAGTCATGAATTGAAACTGCGTGCGATGGTGGAGGAGCTTTCGGGTAAGCCGGTGGCCTGCGGGCACGAGTTAGCGAGCAGCCTCGGTGCCCCCCAGCGGGCGCTTACTGCGGTACTCAATGCCCGTATGGTGCCCTATATTCAGCAGCTGATCAGGTCGGTTAAGCAGATTCTGGCAGACCGCGAGATCGATGCACCGCTGATGATCGTCAAGGGTGATGGCTCGTTGGTGAATACCGAGACCGCTTTGCAGCAACCGGTTGCAACCGTACTCTCGGGGCCTGCGGCTAGCGTGGTCGGGGCCTGTGCATTGAGTGGTTTAAAAAATGCCATAGTCGCGGATATGGGTGGGACGACCACGGATATCGCCATCGTCAGTAATGGACAGCCGGAGTTGTGTTCAGAGGGGGCCAAGATTGGTGATTGGCAACCTATGGTGGAAGCTGTCCGAGTCTATTCGGTCGGGTTGGGTGGCGACAGTGAAGTGCATTTCAGCGCTGCAGGGGGGTTGCAAATAGGTCCTCGTCGCGTGGTGCCGATGTGTCTGCTGGGGCAGCAGTTTCCCTGGGTGCTTGATCGATTGGAGCATCAGGCGAATGCCTTTCCCAATGCCCGTAACAATCGATTCATCATGCGTCTGGAAAGCAATGCGGTGATGTTGAGCCAGCTTAGCGATGATGAAGTCTATGCTTGGGAGGCGCTTGCCGATGGCCCAATCGAGCTGGAGGTGGCGGTAGAGAAAGACCGTGATCTGGCACGGGCGCTCGCCAAACTGGAGCGTTCAGGGTTGGCAATTTATAGCGGTTTTACCCCGTCGGATGCGGCTCATGTTCTGGGTCTGAGTGACCACTGGTGCAAGGCGACGGCGGAGTTGGCGGCCAAGATTTGGGCCGGTCAGATTCGTAACCTTTACGGTCTCGGAAATTGGGCATTGGGCGATGCCATAGGGCCGTGTCAGCAGGTCTATGATCTGGTGACCAGTAAAATCAGCCATACCTTGATCGAAGCCGGTTTGCACCAGGCTGGCAAACTGAATGAAGCCCGGGCGCAAAATCTGGCTGGTCTACTG
>SDWN01000178.1 GCA_004195305.1 Neptunomonas sp.
GCTATCCTATGCCAAGTGCTTAAGCAGCCACCTATCTAAACACGCCAAGTTACTATCTCTTGGCGCACATTGATTGGCATTTGTGCCAATATCAATAAGTTAACTTAACTACGTATATAGCCTTAAAAGTTGAACTGATGCACTATATTTAGTCTTGTTTAGATGCTTTTCGAGTAGATCCGAGCGTTACGGTTGCTGTTGCTCTGAGATGTTCCGGGTTTCAAACCCGGAAAACCTTGGAGCCCTGCATCCACATTAGCTTGAATATTTTTCAATAATTACAATAACGTACTAGGTTAGCGGTTATGGCTAGTTATACTTTTTTTCTTTCATGCATCAATTCCAGACATAACAACCTGTCGCTGCGTCAGTTTTACCTTGTTAGCCTGAGATTGCTGCTGGCCGCCTGGCTGGGTGCGACCACGCTGGCGCAGGCAGCACTGCCGGATCGCACCACACGCCCAGCCATGCAAGTCAATCCCGGGCATCGCTTTGCGTTGATGGATATCACCGCGATGGGTAATCGTCTGTTGAGCGTAGGCGACCGGGGAGGCATCCTGATCTCATCCGATCAGGGCGCGAGCTGGCGTCAGGCGCAGGTGCCGGTTTCCGTTTTGCTGACGGCGGTGACGGCCGCGACAGCCGAGATCGCCTGGGCCGTGGGCCATGATGGCACCCTGATTAAAACCAGTGACCGTGGTGAGACCTGGCACCTCACCCTCGACGGCACTCGGATCAATCAATTAATTGCAGATGACTACCAGCGCTTACTGGCAAGCGCCGAAGCCGATCCGAATAGCTCCGAAGATTTTCTGGATGAGTTACGATTTCGCACCGAAGATGCTCAATTAGCCCTGCAAAATAAACAGCTACGCACCCTGTTGGACGTTGCCTTTGTAGATGCCGACAACGGTTATGTGCTGGGTGCTTACGGCTTACTGCTGGCAACACAGGACGGCGGCCGGAGCTGGCAACCGATGCTTGAGGCGCTGGATAATCCGGATGGATTTCATCTCAACAGCATCGCCTTTAACGACACCGCGGTGCTGATTGCCGGTGAAGCGGGCACCCTGTTCAGGCGTATCAATGGCGATACTCAATGGCAAACATTGGACTCTCCCTATGAGGGCTCTTTTTTCGGCATACACACTCTGGGCGATAACCGATTGCTGGTGTATGGCCTGCGTGGAAACGCCTTTGTCAGCGATGACGGCGGTGATAACTGGCGACAGATGCCGCTGCCACTCAATCGTACTCTGACGGGCGCAGCTCAACTTGAGGATGGCACGCTGGTGTTAGTCGGCAGTTTCGGCGCCGCGCTGGTCAAACCTCCGGGGCAACCCTTCCAGATGCAGCGATTACCCATCCCTGCACCCAGCATGTCGGTGGTACCACTAACCGATGGCCGGATCATCGTCGTCGGCTTGGCCGGTGCTCAGTCGCTGACTGTCTCCCCCGCCCTTTCTACCTCACCAGCCATCTCGCCACCCACCGCATCATCCAGCGCTGCGCAAGGAAACTGATCATGCCTAAGTATACCGAGCAACACGATCATCACCTGTTACACCCGCTGGTTGATTCAGAAGCGGCGATAGAGCAACTGCTGTTCAGTCGGCGCCCGCTGCTATTGCTGCTGTGTCTGGCACTCACTGGCCTGTTTGCCTACTACGCCTCGCAAATCACCATGGGGGCCAGTTTTGAGAAAATGATCCCCACCTCGCACCCCTATATTGCCAACTATCTGGACAACAAAGAGCAGCTGGCGGGACTGGGGAATACGCTGCGGATTGCGGTGGAAACCACCGGTGAGGATATCTACAGCGCCGAATTCCAGGAAACCCTGAAACAGATCAACGATGAGGTGTTTTTTATTCCCGGGGTCGACCGTTCCGGGTTGAAATCGATCTGGATGCCCGAGGTGCGCTGGACCGAAGTGACCGAGGAGGGGTTTGTCGGCGGGCCGGTGATCCCTGCCGACTACGATGGCTCCGAGACGGAACTAGATAAGCTGCGTGACAACGTTGCCAAGTCTGGCAGCATCGGCTCTCTGGTCGCCAATAACGCCAAATCGGCGATCATTCTGGCACCGCTATACGATATTAATCCAGAGACGGGTGCGCCGCTGGACTATAACCAGCTGTCTCAACGGCTAGAGCAGTTGGTACGGCAAAAATATGAATCGGATACAGTCAAGATCCATATCACCGGCTTTGCCAAGGTGGTTGGGGATCTGATCGAAGGCGCGTCTAAGGTGGTGCTGTTTTTTGCCGCCGCGATCATAATAACCCTGGTGCTGATGTACCTCTATTCGCGCTGCTGGACCGGTACCCTGGTCCCTTTAGGCTGCTCGCTGGTCGCGGTGATCTGGCAACTGGGATTGTTGCGGATGCTGGGGTTCGAGCTGGATCCGTACTCAATGCTGGTACCGTTTCTGGTCTTTGCGATCGCCATCTCACACGGCGTTCAGATCGTTAACGCGACCGCCATCGAAGTGGGCAGCGGCGTCGATAAATACCAGGCTGCGCGCCGTGCGTTTAAAATGTTATACATACCCGGATTTATCGCTCTGCTGAGTGACGCCATCGGCTTCATCACCCTGATGGTGATCGATATCGCGGTGATTAAAGATCTGGCGATCACCGCCAGCCTGGGGATCGCGACCATCATTCTCACCAACCTGGTACTGCTACCGATCATCCTCTCCTATACCGGCGTCCGCGCGGCAGGCGATCACTTCAACATCCTCGAAAAGCTCTGGAATGGATTGCAGTCTTTTACCCGCCCGGTGCCCGCTACGCTGACGGTGGTAGCGGCTGCCGCGCTGGTGATCTGGGGTGTGGAATACAGCCGCGATCTGAAGATTGGAGACCTGGACGCTGGCGCGCCCGAGCTACGTCAAGATTCGCGCTACAACCTCGACAACGCCTTTATCACCGCCAACTTTGCCACCAGCGCCGACCTGTTCGTGGTCATGGTGAAGACCGCCGATGCGGCCTGCGTCAGCTACGAAACCCTGACGGTGGTCGAAGATTTCCAGGCCATGATCGAAACCCAGGCGGGAGTACAGTCGTCATTTTCAATGGTTAACGTGGCCAAGCGCGGCCTGGTGGGAATGAACGAAGGTAACTTTAAGTGGGCTGCGTTGTCTCGCAACCAGCTGGTGATGAACTCCGCCACCAGCGGTAAACATGTACCGCCGGGGATGGTT
This sequence comes from Neptunomonas sp., assembly GCA_004195305.1. Taxonomy (GTDB): domain Bacteria; phylum Pseudomonadota; class Gammaproteobacteria; order Pseudomonadales; family Balneatricaceae; genus Motiliproteus. Next base: position 3,209 of record SDWN01000178.1, read on the forward strand.
AACAGCGCCTGTAACTTTATCCCAGTGGTGATCTACCTCAACGATCACAAAGCCGAAACGCTAACCCGTGTCGCTAATGCGGCTGCAGCTTTTGCCGCCGAGCACAACGATACACAGATTCAGTTCGAACTGGCGGCAGGCAACGCGGGTATCGAAGCGGCAACCAATATCGTGATCGAAACGGCGCAGTATCAGATGCTGGCGTGGGTTTACGGGGTGGTCGGGCTGCTGGTATTCCTAACCTTTAGATCGGTGAAAACGGTCATCTGCATCATCGCGCCGCTGGCGATGACCTCGGTGCTCTGTCAGGCACTGATGACCTACATGGGTATCGGGGTCAAAGTGGCCACATTACCGGTGATCGCGCTGGGGGTCGGGATCGGCGTGGATTACGGCATCTATATTTACACCAAGCTGGAAAGCCATCTGCAGTCAGGCGAGTCACTGACCGAGGCCTACCTGCTAACCTTACGTAGCACCGGTAAAGCGGTTGCTTTTACCGGCCTGACCCTGGCGATCGGCGTGGGCACCTGGGCCTGGTCACCGATTAAATTCCAGGCCGATCTGGGTATCCTGCTAACCTTCATGTTTCTGTGGAATATGCTCGGTGCTCTGGTATTACTGCCCGCGTTGGCGCGACTGATCCTGCGTCCCAAGGAGCCACGCCGGGTGGCCGAGGTGTAGATGGTAATTTATTCCGGCACCGGCATGCCCGGCGTCGGCTTAAAACCTGACCGATATAGGGCTTTACGTGATCCCGCCGCCAACAGCGGGCCCCCAACCGAATTATTAATTTCAACAATTGTATGAGTGACTATTACCATGAGTGACTACCGCCACCCCTACCGTGATATGCAGTTCGTCATTAATGATCTGATCGGCGTCGATGTACTGTGCCAGACCCTGAGTCTTGATGAGGTTAACGCCGAACTCAGCAACGCCATCCTGGACGAAGCAGGCCGGCTGGGCACAGAGGTGCTGGCACCGCTGAATCGCGTCGGCGATCAGCAAGCGCCGACGCTGGACACACAAGGGGTACAGCAGACGCCTGGTTTTGCCGAGGCCTACCAACAATACGTCGAGAGTGGCTGGGGATCGCTAACCGCAGCCGAGGCGCATGGTGGCCAAGGGTTACCGAACCTGCTGGGTACGGCGGTGAATGAGATCTGGCAATCGGCCAACATGGCGTTTGCACTCTGCCCTATGCTGGGCCAGGGCGCGATCGAATCAATCACCCATCACGGTAGCGACGAGCTGCAGCAGAAATACCTGCCTAAAATGGTCAGTGGCGAATGGACCGGCACCATGAACCTGACCGAGCCGGGAGCGGGTTCCGATCTGGCCGCGATTAAGACCCGCGCCGTGCCTGATGGCGACCATTACCGGATCAGCGGGCAGAAGATCTTTATCACCTGGGGCGATCACCAGATGACCGAGAACATCGTCCATCTGGTGCTGGCCAGATTACCCGATGCCCCGGCTGGGGTTAAAGGCATATCCCTGTTTATCGTGCCCAAGTTTTTGCTCGATGAGCAGGGAAACCCGGCCCAGCGCAATGACGTCACGGCGGTATCGCTGGAGCATAAGCTGGGGATCCATGGCAGCCCTACCTGTGTCATGAGCTTCGGGGATGACGGCGGCGCGATCGGCTACCTGATCGGCGAAGAGAACAAGGGCCTGACCTACATGTTTACGATGATGAACCATGCCCGTCAGGGTGTGGGCCTGCAGGGTCTGGCGATCTCTGAACGTGCTTACCAGCATGCCGTGGATTATGCCAAAGAGCGACTCCAAGGAACGCAGCGGGATGGCACCCAGATCGCGATTATCAAACATCCCGATGTGCGCCGGATGCTGATGCAGATGCGCGCATCGATCGAGGCGATGCGTGCGCTGGCGTATCTGGCCTCTGCCGAGATCGATCTGGCCCAGGGCGTGCAAGACCCAGAACAGGCCCGAACGCACCAGGGCCGGGTTGAGCTGCTGACCCCGATCGTGAAAGGCTGGCTCACCGAGCTGGCCCAGGAGGTAACCAGCCTGGGCGTGCAGATTCACGGTGGCATGGGCTATATCGAAGAGACCGGTGCAGCACAGTACTATCGTGACGCACGGATTCTACCGATCTACGAAGGCACCACCGGTATTCAAGCGCTGGATCTGGTCGGACGCAAGAACCTGGCTAACGGTGGACAATTAATGGCCCAGCTGCTGTCCGAGATCAATGCCACCCTCGCCCTGGTGGATGCGGCTGGCGAGCAACTGATCCCTGTTGCCAAGGGGTTACGCCATGCCTTAAAAGACGGCAATGAAGCGCAGCAGTGGTTGCTGCAGAGTGCCACCAACGACCCGCTGGCTGCCGCCAGTGGCTGCGTTAGCTTTATGCTGCTGTTCGGCTACCTGAGCGGCGGCTGGTTGATGGCGCGCAGCGCGCTCCAGGCTCAGGCGATGCTTGACGCTGGCGACGGTGATGCGGGGTTCTTAAAGGCCAAACTGATCACCGTACAGTTTTACGCGGAGCAGCTCTTGCCGCGCACAGGTGCCTGTTTGGCCGCAGTGGTATCGGGCAGCACAGCAACCATGGCCCTACCTGACGATCAGTTCTAACCCGCAAATCGCAACAGAACCCGCTGGGCCAAGAATGCCTCCGATCCGGACCAGGTCACCTTTTTTGGCCGGTTCGGGGGCTGCAGCAGCGATGGCAACAGTGCACGCGGGGCGTTGCTCGCGATCTATGGAACATACAGATCTTTCCTGACTCTCCTGCTATCCGACGGCAATGGGGCGAAACAGCGAAGAGCTTGGACAAAATTTCTGGTATATCTATACCCAAACACGCGACTCCATCACTCAACCCCATCACTCACTCAAGGCGACTGTCTCTTATACACATCT
>SDWN01000181.1 GCA_004195305.1 Neptunomonas sp.
ATTCCGGGTACATCGCCGCTTCTGCGCATTGCCTGCACGGACGCAGGTATGCCGTTGTTGTCGGGAACTGACAACGGCCCATGCGCCCGCGGCATATGACCGCCAGGGATGGCGGAAATGCCTCCTTTTTTGAAACGAGAGGGCAGGAGCATTTTTAGGCACGTACATCCTGTACATCGCCGCTTCTGCGCATCCATGCGCCCGCGGCATACCGTACATCCTGTACATAAAAAAGCCCTGTCACCGACAGGGCTTCTTATGATCCTTTATTTCATCTGAATGAGATTGTATTTCACCCCATTGAGACAAAATCTCACCGTTGGTGAGATCTGACAAAACCTGGATTAGATGTCCAGATTGGTCACATTCAGGGCATTGGTTTCGATAAAGTCACGTCGCGGTTCAACCTCATCACCCATCAGGGTGGTAAACATCTGGTCAGCGGCGATCGCATCTTCGATCGTAACCCGGAGCATGCGCCGACACTCTGGATCCATCGTGGTTTCCCACAACTGTTCTGGGTTCATCTCACCCAAGCCCTTATAGCGCTGAATGTAATAGCCGCGCTTGGCTTGAACCATAAGCCAGTCCAGCCCCTCCTCAAAGGTTTCTATCGGTGCCATCCGCTCGCCACGCTGAATATACGCGCCCTCTTCCAACAAACCGGTCAAGGTCACTCCCAGGTTAACCAGTGACTGATACTCACCGGAGTGGAAAAAATCATAGCTGAAGCGGTAAGTGCGCGGCACCCCGTGCGAGGTCATAACCACTTGGGGCAGCGTCAGATGACGCTCATCATCCTGCGTCACGCCCGCCTCGAAGGAGTTGGATTTGCTCCGGATCACATCGATACTGGCGACAAGATCCTGGGTCCAGGCGGCAACCTGGTCCGGATCACGCAGCATCGCTTCGGTCATTTGCGGTGCATAAACCATGCGCTCCAGAACGTCATCCGGGTACAGTTTAGACATCCGCAAAATCAACTTGTTAACCCGACGGAACTCAAGGATCAGCGCCTCCAGCGCAGCATCGGTAATACCTGGCGCCGAGGGGTTCACATGCAACGCGGCGCCCTGCAAAGCGGCCTGGAGCATAAAGTTATCCAGGGCATCATCGTCTTTAAGATACTGCTCCTGCTTACCTTTCTTGATTTTATACAACGGCGGCTGGGCGATAAAGACATGACCGCGCTCGACCAGCACGTTCATCTGGCGAAAGAAGAAGGTCAGTAGCAGGGTACGGATGTGGGATCCGTCGACGTCGGCATCGGTCATGATGATGATACTGTGGTAACGCAGCTTATCGGGGTTGAACTCTTCCCGACCGATGCCACACCCCAGGGCAGTAATCAGGGTACCGACCTCGACAGAGGAGAGCATCTTGTCGAAGCGGGCCTTCTCGACGTTAAGAATCTTACCCTTGAGCGGCAAGATCGCCTGGGTCTTGCGATCACGCCCCTGCTTGGCGGAACCGCCAGCTGAATCACCCTCCACCAGGTAGATCTCCGACAGCGCGGGATCCTTCTCCTGGCAATCAGCCAGTTTTCCCGGAAGACCTGCGATATCCAACGCCCCTTTACGGCGGGTCATCTCACGCGCTTTACGGGCCGCTTCACGGGCACGGGCTGCGTCGATCATCTTGCCGACAATCGCCTTAGCTTCGCCGGGATGTTCCTGCAAGAAATCACTCAGGTGTTTGTACATCGCCTGCTCAACCGCCGTTTTCACTTCCGAAGAGACCAGTTTGTCCTTGGTCTGGGAGGAAAACTTAGGATCCGGCACTTTGACCGATATGATTGCGGTCAGACCTTCGCGGGCATCGTCACCCGAGGTCGAGACCTTGGATTTTTTCTGCACGCTCTCAGAATCGATATAGGTGTTCAGCGAACGGGTCAACGCAGAACGGAAACCGGACAGGTGGGTCCCGCCATCACGCTGGGGAATGTTATTGGTGAAGCAGTGCACGCTCTCGGAGTAGCTATCGTTCCACTGCAACGCCACCTCGACCGCGATCCCCTCTTCGTTAGTATCGACGAAGTGGAATACTTCGTTGATGGTCGATTTATTCTGGTTCAGATACCCTACAAAGGCGCTGACGCCGCCTTCGTACATAAAGGTATCCTCCTTACCGCTGCGCTCATCTTTGAGATTGATACGCACGCCGGAGTTCAGGAACGACAGCTCACGCAGACGTTTGGCCAGAATATCGTACTGGAACTGGATATTGGTAAAGGTCTCAGGCGAGGGCTTGAAATGGAGTCGGGTACCGGTGGTCTGAGTATCGCCAACCACGGACATCGGCCCGGAGGGGACGCCATGATGGTAGGTCTGCTCGTGGACTTTATTATCACGTCGGATCGTCAACTTAAGCTCTGTCGACAGTGCGTTAACCACCGACACACCCACGCCGTGCAGGCCACCGGAGACCTTGTAGGTGTTGTCATCGAACTTACCGCCCGCATGGAGCACGGTCATGATCACTTCGGCAGCAGAAACGCCCTCTTCGTGAATATCGACCGGAATGCCACGACCATCATCAAACACACTGATGGTTTCATCGGGATGGATGATCACTTCGACACTGCTACAGTGCCCGGCCAGCGCCTCATCGATAGAGTTGTCTACGACCTCGAACACCATATGGTGCAAGCCCGTGCCGTCGTCGGTATCACCGATATACATCCCCGGGCGCTTACGCACCGCGTCCAGACCTTTCAATACCTTAATACTGGACGAATCGTAAACGTTTTCGGTCCCGTCGTTCATTCCTAACTCCCGTTATTAATCCTTAAGGATCGATGCTATCTCATTGCGCCAGAGCGCCGTCATGGATCGCAAAGTCACGTACCTCAACGTCTGCACTCCAACAATCGGAAAACGCGTCCCTTTCGGTACTGGTCACCAATATCTGGCTATTGAGTTGTTCGAGTAGCCGGCACAGTCTCTGCCGGTGTTGCCGATCGAGCTCGGCGGGTAAATCATCAATCAGATACACACAGCTGCGTTCGGTTTGCTGCCTTAACAGGTAGCCCTGCGCCACCTTAAGCGCACAGACCACCAGTTTTTGCTGGCCGCGGGATAACAGATCAGCCGCCATCATGCCCCGTAGCTTAACCTTCAGGTCAGCCCGCTGCGGCCCCTGGTGGGTAAATCCCAGGTTACGATCTCGTTCGAAGCTCTGCTCAAGCACCGTATCCAGTCCGCGCTTTTTATCCCAGCCGCACTGATAGTGAAGACTCAATTCATCAAGCTCTAGCAGCTGTTGTAACAGTCGCTCAAAGCAGGGGATTAGCAGATCCAGATACGCTTGCCGGTAACTGTCCAGCTCCAGCGAACGCGCGATAAATTCGTGGTCCCAGGTGGCTCTGAGCGAAGCTTGGAGTTTACCATGTTTAAGAAGACTATTGCGCTGCTGTAACGCCCTTCTGACCGCTTTCCAGGCGCTCAAAAACTGCGGTTGCAGATGGAATCCACCCCAGTCAATAAATTGCCTGCGCACCGCCGGACTGCCCTCTAACAACAGGAAGGTATCCGAGTTAATTAACTGGATCGGTAACAGCTCGGCCAGGGTCGCGAGAGAGTCGATCGATTCACCGCCGATGCGGATTTTCAGGTTGCCATCCTGGCGTCTCTGAAAGCCCACCGGTAACTGTCCGCTATGGCCAGCATTGATGCGACTAAACAGCACCGTATCGGGCTGCTGGTGCTGGATATAGTGCTTGTGCTTGGTGGTGCGAAAGGAGCGAGCCAAACTCAGCAGGTGTACCGCCTCCAGAATCGATGTCTTGCCGCTGCCATTGCCACCGTAAAACAGATTGATCTGGGGCGATAACGCCAGTTTTAGCGAGGCGATGTTGCGCAGATGGGTAATCGAAAGCTGACTAATCGACATTCAGGGTACGCGAAGAGACTGGGTAAACATAACAACGGGCTCATCAGCCACTGACACACAGACCCCGTATCGACGGGTTTCAGGGCCTACAGCGGCACACTGGAAATAGCGGCACAGTCTAACACCCATTCGAGCGTCTACCTAAAGCTGCCGATCCGCGGCCAAAGGCACTATGGCTAGCAGGGAGACCTTAGCGCAAACCTGACCGGAGCACTTATCCCACCGCGGCTACGCTCGCTAACGGGGCCCTTTATGGGTCTGGATCGACTCGAAGATGGCAGCGCTCAGTATCATCACACCCCCGACCAGCGTGGCGGCGTCGGGTATCTCCCCCAGCAGCAACGCCGCCAGTACGGCGGCATACAAGGGTACCAGACACATAATCAGGCTGGCCGTCTTCACCGACAGCAACTTGAGACTGAAGGAGAACAGGGTATGCGGGGTTGCCGTAAACAGCACCCCGAGCACGAGTAGCAGAAGCCAATTGTCGAGCGAAGTTGAGACAATAAAATCGCCCGCAAACGGCAGCAGTAACAGGCCCACGATCAGGCATTGATACATCATTGCCAAGGAGCTGCCATAGTGCGAGAAATGCCGCTTGTAGATAATATTTCGCACACTGAACAGCAGCGCCGAAAACAGCCCCCAGAGCACGCCCTGGGTAGCGCCCCGGTCCAGATTAAGCTCCGGCAGCATAATCGCGATCCCGCAGAGCACCCAGAGCGCAGTCAAAAGATCCGCAACACGCGGCTTTTGGCGGGCAAACAGCGGCTCGAGCAGGGCACTGATGACCGGGTGAGAAAAGAACGCGATGATCCCGATTGCAACGGATGACACCTGCATCGAGTGAAAGTAGGTGACCCAGTGCACCGCAAGCAAGGCGCCGAGTAGCAGTACGATGGCATAATCCCTAACGCTGCCTAACCGAACCCGGGAGCCTCGAAGCAGCAACAGCAGCAACAGCGCCCCTGCCGCGATAAAGCTGCGCCACAGGGTGATTTCCAGCGCAGTGGTCTCAATAAGTTTCGAAAACAGCGCGGTACCACCCAGCAGCAGTGATCCCAGATGCAACGCACTCAGGCCTTTACGTGTGTCAGACATGAATATGACCTCGTCGAGGAAAAGAAGGGGCGCTGAAACTCACCGGAATCGGCTCAGCCAATAAACCAGCTTAGAGTGCCGCTTTGTCATTCTTCTCTTTGAGTGATGTCCAACTCGTACTCCACGGGGTCGACAGCCACTTTAGCAGCAGTTGCAGGGTGGACAATTTTTTCCGCTGGATCGGGCTAACAGACTTACCGGAGGCCTTATTCGGTCTGTTGTTAACGCCCTCATCAACCTCCGCGACCAAGGGCGGGGAGAGAGTCGCTGTTACCGGCACCAGCCGCTCCTCCTCTACAGGCTCTGTCGATTGCGACACGACCACTTCAAACTTATTCGGCAGCGTCGCTACTGAACCACCGTTATCCAGATGCTGCAGATTGTCTTGCATCGCCTCCTGAACCGATTGCAGTTTTTGATTCATCTTGTCCGGTAGGGAGGCACTGGCAAGTAGCACCTGGGTATCATCGATAATACTTTGAGCCTCGGCTTTTATCTGGGCAACGCATTCTGATTCCTTCTCCCGCAGCGATTGAATCCGCTCTGCTACCGATTCCTGGCTGAAGGGAAGCTTGAACGCGGCGAGAACAACACCCCGCTTTTTCAACAGAAAACGTAGTATCAGTGACTTTTTGGTGCGCTGTTCAAACGCCTCAATCAGCTGTTTAAAGCCATCGACAGAGAGTCCCTTAATCTCTTCGTCGCGCAGGGCCGTCACGTCCAATTGCGCAAAGACTACGACCCTGTTCAGTAGTTCATGAATGGTCGATTCGATCAGATCCAGCTTCTGCCTGAGTTCATCATCCGCGACGTCGGCATACTTAACCTCAAACGGCTGCATATGCTGAACGGCCTTGGCTGGGACCTCCTGAGACGGTTTGGCGATCAGTGACAGATCTTCCATCGCCTGCTGCTGGCTCTGAATACCAATAGCGATATCGATCAGCTTTTCCAGCGCCGAACGTTTGCTCGTGACCTTATCCAGCTGACTGAACGCATCCATTGTATTTCTCCTAATTCAATACTTGAGTTCGTCTCACTGCAGGCTTCAACCTGACCCGCCAGCGGATTACATAATAACCTGTCTCTTATACACATCT
>SDWN01000184.1 GCA_004195305.1 Neptunomonas sp.
GCTTAACATACTGCTCGAGCCGATGCTGATCAGCCGCGAGGGCAACGCGGCGTCGAGGCAGCAACGGGCCACGGAGTTGATGGGCTTGGTCGGCCTGGACCCGCGCTTTCTCAACCGCTATCCACACAGCTTTTCCGGCGGCCAACGACAGCGTATCAGTATCGCCCGCTCACTGGCGCTGGAACCCGAGTTGCTGATCTTCGATGAACCGGTCTCGGCGCTGGATGTTTCGGTACAGGCGCAAATCTTGAACCTGCTCAAGGATCTGCAACGCGAACTGGGGCTGACCTATCTGTTTATCTCACATAACCTCGCGGTGGTCGATTACATCGCCGATCGCATCGGTGTGATGTGCCGGGGCCAGTTAGTCGAAGTGGGTAAACGTGAGCAGATTTTCCGAAACCCGCTGCACCCTTACACCCAAGCGCTGCTAGCCGCAGTCCCCTACCCTGACCTGTCACGCCCCCTGGATTTCGACCTGCTCGAATCCGGTCGCCACGATCAGCCGGCACTCTGGCCTGCACCCTATACGGACTCTGGCGCAGCGCTTGAGCTGCTTGAAGCTGAGCCCGATCACTATGTGCGCCGCCTTGCTGTAACGCAGTTTGAACCGAGTCTTATGTCATGAGCCGCACCCTTACCGTCGCTTCGACCATCGCGCTATGGCTGCTGAGTCTGAGTGGCCAGAGCGCTGCACTGGAGCTCAAAGAGACCGCCTACTTGGCAGCCCAGGTTGCTGCGGGAACACTGCCTCCGATCCACCAGCGGCTACCGCAAATACCCTATCAGGACCCGCTCGATCAATGGCCACAGCTTCAGCCCGGAAAACCGGGCGGCAGCATCAGCCTGCTGATGGGTAAAGCCAAAGATGTCCGGCAGATGGTTGTGTACGGCTATGCCCGTCTGGTCGGTTTTAACCAGTCCCTGGAGCTGGAAGCAGACCTGTTGCTAAACTACGAGGTTCAGGAGGGGCGTATCTTTACCCTGAGTTTGCGCCCGGGACACCGCTGGTCCGATGGCCACCCCTTCACTAGCGAGGATTTCCGCTATTACTGGGACGATGTGATCAACAACCCGGAGCTGTACTCGTTCGGCCCCCCCAGAGCACTGCTGGTCGAGGGTAAACTGGCCCGGTTTGAAGTGATCGATGCCGTTACGGTGCGCTATAGCTGGGACCAGCCCAATCCGGATTTTCTGCTCAGTCTGGCGGGCCCCAGCCCGTTGTATATCTACCGTCCTGCGCATTTCCTGAAGCAGTTCCACCCGCGCTTTACCGATCCGGAAACACTCCAGGGACGGGTAGCCCTGGCTAAAACCAAGAACAAAACCTGGACTTCGTTGCACCAGCGCAACGATCACCAATACAAGTTTGATAACCCCGAACTTCCCACACTGCAACCCTGGGTACCCGTTACCGCAGCCCCGGCTGAACGCTTTAACTTTGTTCGCAACCCCTATTACCACCGTGTCGATCCACAGGGCTACCAGCTGCCCTACCTGGACCAGGTGATCATCAATGTCGCCAGCAGCCGACTGGTGCCCGCCAAAACTGGATCCGGTGAGTCCGACCTGCAGGGCCGCTATCTGAGCATGAGCCATTACACTTTTTTGCACCAAGGCGCAGAGCGTAACAATGTCGATGTCCGGCTATGGCGCACCACACGTGGCTCGCAACTGGCGCTCTATCCCAACCTGAATGCCAGCGATCCGGTGTGGCGCGCGCTCTTCCAACAGGTCGATTTCCGCCGGGCGCTGTCGCTGGCGGTCAACCGGCATGAGATCAATCAGGTGATCTACTTTGGCCTGGCGCTTGAAGGCGCGGATAGCCTGTTACCGGAGTCGCCGCTGTACCAGCCTCAATACCGTAACCGCTGGGCCAGCTACGACCCCGACGAGGCCAATCGGATGCTTGATGCGCTCGGTCTGACCCGGCGCGACAGTCGCGGAGTCCGATTGCTTGCCGATGGCCGGCCGCTGGAGATCATCATCCAATCCGCCGGCGAGAGTACCGAAGAGACCGATATTCTGGAGCTGATTCATGATAGCTGGATGGAGATCGGCCTCAAGATCCACACCAAACCGACTGCCCGCGAAGTATTCCGCAACCGGGTGTTTTCAGGCGATGCGCTGATGTCGGTCTGGACCGGTCTACCTAACGCCATCCCCTCCGCAAGCATGAGTCCGGCCCAGCTGGCGCCCACCTCACAACAGCAACTGCAGTGGTCACAATGGGGCAAACATTATGAGACTGGCCACGGCGAGGTGCCCGACCTGGCCGCTGCGCAGCAACTGCTGGCGCTCAACAACCAGTGGCGCGTGGCAACCGAACCCAGCCAGCGTCAAGCAACCTGGCAGCAGATGCTCGATATCTATTCCGATAACGTATTCAGCATCGGTACCGTTGCCCGGGTGCTACAACCCATCGTAATACGCCGTAATCTGCGCAACCTGCCCACAGAGGGCTTATGGAACTGGGAGCCCAACGCCTACTTTGGCGTCTACCGGCTCGACCGGTTGTGGCTAGACGATAACGCAGCCTCAGCCACGACACTGACGCAAGGGGGCAACTGATGGCACGTTATATTTTAAACCGTGTCCTATTGATGATCCCGACCCTGATCCTGATCAGTTTTATCATCTTCGTCATCATCCAGCTGCCGCCGGGCGACTACCTCGAGAGTTACATTTCCGAGCTGGAGAGCCAGGGAGAATCGATCGATCCGTTGCAGATCGACATGCTGCGCAAACAGTACGGCCTCGACGAGCCCTTTTTGATCCAGTACCTGACCTGGTCCACCGGCATGCTCCACGGCGATTTCGGCTACTCCTTCGAATACGGCCTGCCGGTCAACGAGGTGGTTGGCGACCGCCTGTTTCTAACCACGGTGATTTCGATTTTCACCATCATATTCACTTGGGTCGTCGCTTTTCCGATCGGCATGTACTCGGCCACCCACAAATACAGTTGGAGTGATTACAGCCTGACCTTTCTCGGTTTCCTGGGACTTGCCACGCCAAACTTTTTACTGGCCCTGGTGATGCTGTATTTTGCCAACGTCACCTTCGGCACTTCGATCGGCGGGTTGATGGCCGCCGAATACATCAACCAGCCCTGGAGCTGGGATAAGATCAAATCGGTACTCGAGCACCTCTGGATTCCGGTGGTGGTGATTGGCACCTCCGGCACCGCCGGGATGATCCGACGTCTGCGTGCCAACCTGCTGGACGAACTGCACAAGCCTTATGTCGTCACGGCTCGGGCCAAGGGGGTACCGCCGTTTCGGTTGCTGGTTAAATACCCGCTCCGGGTCGCCCTCAACTTCTTTATCGCCGACATCGGCAACATGCTGCCCAGTATCATCTCGGGCGCGGAGATCGTCGCAGTGGTGATGTCACTGCCGACCACCGGACCGATCCTGATCGCCGCACTGCAGAGCCAGGATATGTACCTGGCGGGCTCATTCCTGATGTTTCTGGCTATTTTGACGGTCATCGGTGTGCTCATATCCGACCTGGCACTGGCACTGCTCGATCCCAGAATTCGCCTGTACGGAGAGCCAAGCTGATGCGCACTGATTTGACCGGCCAGGCCTTGAGAGAACACTGGGTAACGGATAAGCCGTTTGATCCTCAGAGCATCGCCGCCATCACTCCCGACCAAGAGCGATACTATTTCGCCTCCCAGTGGCAGCTGATCTGGTGGCGTTTTAAACGGCACCGCCTGGCGCTGGTCTGCGGTGTGTTTTTACTACTGATGTATGCATCGATCCTGATCAGCGAGTTTATGGCGCCCTATGCGCTCCCGACCCGGCACACCAATTTTATCTACTCGCCGCCACAACCGGTGCACCTGATCCATGAGGGCGAATTTATCGGCCCCTTCGTGTATGGCTGGAGCCCGACCCTGAATATGACCAAGCTGCTGCGTGAATACAGCGAAGATCGCAGCCAGGTCTATCCCCTGAGTTTTTTTTGTAAAGGCGATCCCTACTCGTTTTGGGGTCTCTGGCAGGGCGATCGGCACCTTTTTTGCGCCCCTGAAGGGGCGACCCTGTTTATCCTCGGCACCGACCGCCTCGGTCGTGACATGCTGTCGCGTATCACCTACGGCGCCCGGGTATCGCTGACCATCGGCCTGATCGGCATCCTGGTCAGCTTTACCCTGGGGATCATCATTGGCGGGCTGGCGGGCTATTACGGTGGCTGGATCGATTCGGTGGTGCAACGGATCACCGAGGTAATTCAGTCCTTTCCACAGCTGCCGTTATGGATGGCGCTGTCGGCCATACTGCCGGTCACCTGGAGTCCGCTGTGGGTGTTCTTCGGCATCACTTTGATTCTGGCGATGCTCGACTGGACCGGACTGGCACGCGCGGTGCGTTCCAAACTGTTGTCACTGCGCGAGGAGGATTACTGCCTGGCCGCACAGCTGATGGGGGCCAAACCGCACCGGATCATCGGCCGGCACCTGCTACCGGGGCTGTTCAGCCACCTGATCGCGTCCGTCACGCTGTCTATACCGGCGATGATTCTGGGTGAAACGGCGCTGAGTTTTCTCGGTTTAGGACTGCGTCCGCCGATTACCAGCTGGGGAGTACTGCTCAATGAAGCACAGAACATCAACGTCGTGGCGATCTACCCCTGGTTGATGTTTCCGGTGCTGCCGGTGATCGTGATTATTCTGGCGTTTAACTTCTTTGGCGATGGTCTGCGCGATGCCGCAGACCCTTACTAACCCGGGTTCTGCAGCATCCGACTGGCGCAGTACCCGGCCCCTGGAGAACCCGGCTGACAGAACGCAACAACAACTCAGAAAGAGCGCTGCAAACGTTAAGCGTCCGGCCTCAGCAACCGAATCCCTTCGGCTTCAATTTCTATCTTGCGCTGCTTATACAGGGCGCCGATCGCCATCTTGAACTTCTTCTTGCTGACCCCGAAGTGGGCACTGATCGCCTCCGGGCTGGAGCGATCAGATAACGCCAGAAAGCCATCCTCATGCTGCAACAGCTGTAGAATCTGCTGGGTCAGATCGCCAACAGGCGCGTATCCGGGTTCCTCCAGCAGCAGGTCGATCTTGCCATCATCACGCTGCTGCTTGATAAATCCCGCCAGACGCTGACCATAGCGCACCTTTTGAAACAGGTCCTGATGGTGGATCAAGCCCCAGTGCGATTGAGCAATAATCGCTTTGTAGCCCAATTCGGTGCGCTCGGCGATAATCAGCTCGACCTTCTGATGACGGCGGTAATTGGCGGGCTGTAGATCGAGATATTTATCCAGTTTTGTCGTTGCCGCCAGACGGTTGGTGTTATCCAGATAGGCACGAACCAGATAACGTTTACCCTCTTCGGCGGGGTGGCGCTGTTCGCTGAAAGGCAACAACAGGTCTTTAGGTAAGCCCCAATCCAGAAACGCCCCGACACCGCTCAGCTCAGCGACCTTGAGGCAACCGATTTGGCCCACCATCAGTTTCGGCGTTTCGGTAGTGGCGATCAGCTGGTCTTCCGAATCAAGATAAACAAACACCTCGACCAGGTCGCCCTCCTGACAATTATCTGGCGCATAGCGTTGCGGCAGCAGGATGCTACCGAACACCCCGCCATCGAGAAACACACCCGGCTCACGTTGCCGTAGAACGCGTAGCGTATTTTGCTGACCGATGGCTACCACCGGACGATCGGCTGATTGAGGCATAACAGTTTCTAATCCACCCAAAAGAGCGCAGTGTAACACGCTAGGAGACTGTCGGGCTTGGCCGATCGTAGCGAGGGCTTTTGATTTAGGCCAAAGTCGATTTGAGGCAAACTTTTCGATCATCCGAGGCGATAAATCGGCAGGACAGCCGATTTACACAGCGAAGCTGCCCGTAGGGCAAGCTGCAGGGACGCAGCTTGTGAATAGCATTTAACGAGGGTGATCGTGGAAATATGACCTCTCCCTATCTCAAGAGAACCGGATTTTTCGCACGACTGCATGGATGCAGAAGGTAGAGCAACGCAGGAGCAGTTGCCGAGTAGATCAGTGTTAAGCCCGACAGCCTCCTAACGATCAGCCCGACTCCTGTAACTGACCGCGCTCCAGCGTTAATACCCGATCAAATCCAGCAGTCAGATCAGGCCTTGCGGTTAACAGCACCAGACCACGCC
>SDWN01000188.1 GCA_004195305.1 Neptunomonas sp.
AGATGTGTATAAGAGACAGGCTCTATTCGATCGGTAAGGACAGTGCGGTGATGCTGCACCTGGCGATGAAGGCGTTCCACCCCTCGGTGCCGCCCTTTCCGCTGTTGCATGTCGACACCACCTGGAAGTTTCGCGAGATGTACGCATTCCGTGACAAGATGGTGAAGGAGTGCGGCATGCGACTGCTAACCCACACCAACCCTGAGGGGATCGAAAAGGGGATCAACCCCTTTACCCACGGCTCGGCCATCCACACCGATATCATGAAGACCGAGGGCCTGAAACAGGCGCTCAATGAGTATGGCTTCGATGCTGCCTTCGGCGGGGCTCGTCGCGACGAGGAGAAGTCCCGGGCCAAGGAGCGGATCTTCTCGTTCCGCTCGGCCGAACATCGCTGGGATCCCAAAGACCAGCGTCCTGAGTTGTGGAAGCTGTACAACTCCCGAAAACATAAGGGCGAGTCGATCCGAGTGTTCCCGATCTCCAACTGGACCGAGCTGGATATCTGGCAGTATATCCATCTGGAAAACATTCCGATCGTCCCCCTGTATCTGGCAGCCGAGCGTCCGGTAGTTGAGCGTGACGGGATGCTGATCATGGTCGATGATGAGCGGATGCCGCTCAAACCCGGTGAGGTGCCGATGCTCAAAAGCGTCCGCTTCCGCACCCTGGGTTGCTACCCGCTCACCGGCGCGGTGGAGTCCACAGCGGCGACGCTGCCGGCCGTTATTCAAGAGATGCTGCTTACCAAAACGTCCGAGCGCCAGGGGCGGATGATCGATCACGATGCGGCGGCATCCATGGAGAAGAAGAAGCAGGAGGGGTATTTCTAATGGCACATGTCTCAGAGTTAATCAGCACCGATATCGACCAGTACCTAAAGCAGCATGAGCGCAAAAGCCTGCTGCGGTTTATCACCTGCGGCAGCGTCGACGACGGTAAAAGCACCCTGATCGGGCGGCTGCTGTATGAATCGCAGATGCTGTTCGAAGATCAGCTGGCTGCAGTCGAGGCCGATTCCAAGCGCTTCGGCACCCAGGGTGATGAAATCGACTTCGCCCTGTTGGTCGATGGACTGGCCGCCGAGCGCGAGCAGGGGATCACCATCGATGTCGCCTACCGGTTTTTCTCCACCGATAAACGTAAATTTATCGTCGCCGATACCCCGGGCCACGAGCAGTACACCCGCAATATGGTCACCGGGGCCTCTACCGCCGACGCCGCCATTCTAATGGTCGATGCGCGCAAGGGGATCCTCACCCAGACGCGGCGTCACAGTTATCTGGTCTCTCTGCTGGGGATTCGCAATCTGGTGGTCGCGATCAACAAGATGGACCTGGTCGGTTACTCGGAGAAGGTTTATCAGCAGATCGTCGATGACTATCGTCAGTTCGCCAAGCAGATCGGCATCGAACAGCTCACCTTTATCCCGATGTCGGCGTTTAAAGGCGATAACATCACCGAACCGAGCGTCGAGACGCCTTGGTATCACGGCCCCACTTTGATGGGTTATCTGGAAACGATTGAGGTGGATGACGAGCACCTGCAGACGCTACCGATGCGGATGGCAGTGCAGTGGGTGAACCGGCCCAATCTGGATTTTCGTGGCTTCTCGGGATATCTGGCCAGCGGCACGGTAAAGCCCGGCGATCAGATTCGGGTGTTGCCCAGTGGTAAAGAAAGCCGAGTGGCGCGGATCGTCGCCTACGGTGGGGATCTCGAGCTCGCGGTCGCGGGGCAGTCGATCACCCTGACGATGGAGGATGAGATCGATGTCTCCCGCGGCGATCTGTTGATGGAAGCCTCGGCACCGGCCTCCGTTGCCAAGCAGTTTGAAACCACCCTGATCTGGATGCACGATGAACCCCTGCTGCCCGGCCGCAGCTACCTGATGAAGATCGGTACCCGCACCGTCTCCGCCACAGTGACGGATATCAAACATCAGGTTAACGTCAATACCATGGAACACATGGCGGCCAAGAGCCTGGCATTAAACGGCATCGGGGTCTGCACCCTAAGCCTGGACCAGAACATCGCCTTTGATGCCTACCGGGACAATCGCGAGACCGGCAGCTTTATCCTCATCGACCGGATGACCAACACCACCATCGGCGCCGGCCTGATCAACTTCGCCCTGCGCCGCAGCCAGAACATCACCATGCAACATGTGGATGTCGACAAGCAGGCACGCCAGCAGATGAAGCACCAGAAGCCCTGTGTGCTCTGGTTTACCGGGCTGTCCGGCTCAGGCAAATCCACCATCGCCAACCTGGTGGAAAAAAAGCTGCATGCACTGGGGCGCCACACCTACCTGCTTGATGGTGACAATGTGCGTCATGGTCTGAATAAAGACCTGGGCTTTACCGATGCCGATCGGGTAGAGAATATCCGCCGCATCGCCGAAGTGGCGCGATTGATGGTGGATGCCGGATTGATCGTGATTACGGCCTTTATCTCGCCGTTCCGCACCGAACGGGATATGGCGCGCCGGCTACTGGAAGAGGGTGAGTTCTGTGAGGTCTACGTGGATACACCGCTGGATGTCGCCGAAGGACGCGATGTGAAGGGGCTGTATAAAAAGGCCCGCAAAGGAGAGCTGAAAAACTTTACCGGCATCGACTCCCCCTATGAGGTACCCGAGCGTGCAGAATCGGTGCTGGATACGACCGCTATGAGCGCCGACGAGGCCGCCGATAAGGTGCTGGAGATGATCAAGGAGAAGGGGTTTATCTAGCCACACGCCGTGGGTCTAAATAAATACCGACCCACAATCCTCCCTGTGGGTCGGTCGGAAATTGCTCCTGCATTATCGTCATCTTCACGATGAAGAATAAGCCGCTGGCCGTTCGTGAGGCGTTTAGAACTCACTACGGCCAAATGTGTATCTCCAGTGTTACTTATATGGAGTTGGTTTACGGTGCGGAGCGATCTTCTAATCCTGAGCATAACCTGCGTGATCTGGAAGGTTTTGCCGCGCGGATGGATATCTTGCCTTATGAGGATAGCGCGGCGATACATACCGGCCAAATTAGAGCAGAATTGGCCAGCCGAGGCACACCGATTGGGCCGTACGATCAGATGATTGCCGGTCACGCTCGCTCTCAGGGCTTGATTGTCGTAACCAATAACACCAAAGAGTTCGAGCAGGTAGCTGGTTTGCGCATCGAAGACTGGGTTTAATAGATAGCCTTATTGAGATTAGAGAGACAGCCCTAAGCGCGGATCGATAGAAAAACTCTCAAGCGAGTAACCATCCAGATCAGTGAACTCGGAATGACTGGGGTTGATCAGGTAATTCCACTCAGTTGGGATGATGATCGAGGGTACCGCCAGTATCAGCTCCCTGCCTTCCTTGCACCAGTCGGTACCGATCTTGGCTAGCTTGGCAGGCGCAGGATCAGTGTCGCGCCAGTTGGAGGGCAGGCCGTTATCTTGCATGCGTCGAATACTGGCAGTGTCTGGTATCTCTATCGATACCGCTACCAGGTCAGTGGGTAGATCTTCTAAATCGGCATGAGCAAGCGCTTCCAGTATAGCCAAGGATAGCGTAGATGCTGAATACCCCATACTGGTGCCAACTTGGTTCCAGCGGCCACCGAATAAGCGAGCGCCTTCACCCCCAAAAGCCTCTTGAGGGCTTTGAGCATACAGAGCCTTCATTAATCGCCAAACGCGCATCAGCTAAATACGCCGTAGGCAATGCGCTGCAATATCGCCTCAACCTCTTTGTAACCTATTGCGGTGTCCAGGCGAGACAGTGGCGTATCCCCAGATAAGGAGCGGTTAGATTTGTGCAGCCATCTGGTCGCTTTCTCTTCGCTGCCGAGCACTTCTGAGGCGAGCGTTGTTATCTGAGCAAGGCAGAGTAAGTTATTGGAAGCTGAAGCGCTCAGTCGATCTTGTGGCTTTCTGCGTTTGATGGTGGCCACAGAGATACCAATCGGCTTGACGATTTCTTCGTTGACGATGCCATATCGCGCCATCATGTGCCTGAGTGATTGGTAAGGCAGGCCTTCGCGGATATGGTTAACTAGCTCTTGCTTGCTTTGCACTCTATGCCCGAAGACGGCCTTGCCGCCAAGCTCATCGCTGATTCTCGTGATGGAGATTTCCATAAGGGACCGCCCGGTGTCATTTGATACTTGTGATTGTATCATCTGAGACTTCGTCATCGTTAGGCTGTCTTTATGATGGGGGTGCCGCCACTCGGAAAAGTCTAACCGATCCGTTAGTTTTTTCTCCATCCCCTGCGCATATGGCAAATATATAACCGATCAGTTAGTTTTATTGCGCATCAACCCTCAGGCGCATACAATCTAACCGATCAGTTATATGTCAGCGCAGAACCATGATTATACAAATCAAAAATTCTAAACAGCTGGGCAGTGTCGCTCGGCAGATCCGTAAGCACCAGAAACTAAGGCAGGACGACTTTGCGGCAATGGCTGGGAGTAGTCACAAGTTCCTTGGCGAGATGGAGAAGGGGAAGCCAACGGTACAGTTAGAGAAAGCGCTTAAGGTGCTTGAAGAGCTGGGTATCGATGTTTACCTGGATCTGCCCGTGAGTGACGATTTCAACCTGAGCATCCCTGAATGAGTACCCCCGAACAGAGAGAACTGCACCTGTGGTGCAACCATGACTATGTGGGGGTACTCAGAGAGCAGAACAACTTGTGGCGGTTTAGCTATGCGCCCAGCTGGGATGGATTTGATCTGGCTCCTAGCCTGGTTAGATCTCAGGTATCGATAATCGATGGTAGTTCCTCAAGGCCAGTCCAATGGTTCTTTGATAACCTGTTGCCAGAGGAAACGGCCAGGGAGTTAATTGCCAAACAGGCGAAGCTGCCTGTATCGGACGCCTTTGGATTGCTTACCTATTTTGGTGCGGAATCAGCTGGAGCGCTTACGTTGTTGGCTGGGGGTGAGCTTGTCGCTAAGGGTGATGAGTTGCCGTTGCCTTACGAGGACTTATCAAAGCGAATCCAAAACTTGCCGCACACCCCTCTTTCCACTGGCGCGAGCAAACGTATGTCTCTGGCCGGTGCCCAGCATAAGCTGCCGGTGATCTATCGAGATGGACAGTTCTTCGAGCCAGTAGGAGCAATGCCGTCTACGCACATCCTTAAGCCAGATCATCCTGAGGTGAAAGATTACGCGCATAGTACGATCAACGAATATTTTGTAATGAGACTGGCAAGGCTAGTGGGGCTAGATGTTCCTGATGTGTTCCTGACCTATGTACCGGAACCTGTCTATCTGATTGAGCGCTTTGATCGATTGGAGGAAGGGGGTGAGTTAGTGCGCAGGCATTCTATCGATGCGTGCCAGCTACTCTCTCTTGATCGCAACTTTAAGTACAGCCAATGCACCCAGGTCGCGCTTGGCAATATCATTGAGCGCAGTCGTCAGAAAGCAACGACTCGGCTGCGCTTGTTTCGGTGGGCCTTGTTTAATGTATTGGTTGGTAACTTAGACGACCACTTAAAAAATCTTTCCTTTTTCCCGACTAGGAATGGGTATGAACTCACCCCCCACTACGACCTGATTTCTACTGCCGTTTACGCACCCGCAGGGACGGCGCTAGATCAGGATCTCGTATGGCCCGTAGGTAACGCCAAGAAGTTGCGTGACATATCAGCAGACTCCTTTATTGAATTTGGCATAATAGTTGGGATAGGGAAGAGCCTTGCTCGAAGAGAGCTGGCCAGGATGGCATCGACGCTAGCTGCGTGTTCGCAAAGTCTGATTGTTGAAATTGAGCAAGAGCGCGTTACCGGCCCAGGCCGAGAGGGTGAGCCAAGGCTGTTGCGCCAAATCCACCACTGCCTGATCTCTGAGATGTGTGAGAAGGCCGTAAAAAATTTGTAGTATGAATATAGAATGGCCTGGTCGGGCTTCAGCCCTACGCCATAAGCCCCAATGTCGGCATAAATACCGACCCACAAAAGAAAGGCTATGTATGAGTTAACTGTTGCGACCCGCACTTACTTAAGGAACGCCTGTAGGGCGTCAATAAGCGAAGCGCATTGCGCCGGATGATCTTTGCCGCAATACGGATGTCATGCCTGATTATCGACGCGCTTGGCAGCCAG
>SDWN01000191.1 GCA_004195305.1 Neptunomonas sp.
GAGGGCGCTAATCGTCAGAGTGACAGCGAGGATGCCGTAGCACAGGAGCGGTTGTCGCTCGATACCCGCCAGACGATTGAGCAGATCTATAGAAACCTGGCTAATAGCATAAGCGTCTCTGAGATTTACTATATTCTTGATGGGTTTCGCCCCGAGCTGGGGCAGGTGCCGTTTTTTATGTTTGACGAGCACGCTGCCGATAGTCAACCTGATACGGTGGCCGGTGCTGTCAGTGATCGGCCTCAGGAGTATGAACAGGACGAGTACGCTTATTACCTCAAACAGTTGCAGTGGTTTAGAACCAATTTTTCAGAATGGTCGTTTGCTGGCGACATCTCTCGCATCCCTGCGCTCAGTTCACCGCTGCTTCGAACCAGCGATAACGCCCAATACAGCTCAATCGCCACCGGCGATGTCCGTGATAGCTATGGTCTGCTGTATTCGGTGCCGGTGTTTAGTCTGCACACGCAGCAGCTCAAAGGCATTATTTCCGCGGTGCTCCGGGCTAATGTGCTTGAAGCCATGCTGGTGGGGGTGCCGCTGATCCTGCTGACGGATGCGGATTACGCTTTGGCTGCGGCCGAGGGTTGGCAGATGCCCAAGAATCCCTCGAATTTTATGCTGCTTAACTCCAGCTATGATATTCGTATCGGCGATCGGCGTGATTCGCATTTCGCGCAGTCATCATTACAGCAGTTACAACAGTCAGAAGGTCGCATCGAGAGTATTCCTGTGAAGGTGGTCTTTGATCCGGCCTGGCGCCTTTATCATTACCTGTCACCCGAGGAGGTTGGGTTGATGGGCCGTGATCTGCAGCGCAGCATGTGGCTGGGGATCGGTGCTCGCATCGGTCTGTTGCTGGCACTGCTGGCAATTTTCTGGCGTGCAAACAGGGACCAGCGCCGCCACCATCGGGAGTTGGTGCAGTTGGCGCACTATGACAGCCTGACGCTGCTGCCTAATCGAAACCTGCTCTATAAACACCTCAGTCAGTCGATCGCCCGGGCCCGTCGGCATAAGTGCAAATTGGGTCTGATGTTTGTTGATATCGATGATTTTGGGTCGATCAACGATACCCTGGGGCATAAAGCCGGGGATTCTGTGCTAATGGCGATTGCCGAGCGTTTACGGCAGTCGGTGCGCGTGTCGGATGAGGTGGCCGTGCTCGATGAGGATTTTGAGGCGTTTAAAGTGGCCCGTCTTGGGGGGGATGATTTCGCAATTATCTATGAGGATCTCGCCAATACTGAAGATGCCGTGCTGCTCGGAGAGCGATTGCTGGCGGCGTTCCGGGATCCGATCTGCCTGGGGACGCAACGCACCGAGATCTCACTGAGCGGCGGGATGTCGGTCTATCCCGATGATGCACAGGATATCGATGAGTTGATGGCAAGCGCCGATTATGCGCTACGTCACGCTACCGAGCGTGGCGCGGCTCAGTTCCAGATGTATAACGATGAGATGCGTCAGAAAGCGTCCCGCCAGGCTCGACTGATGCAGGATCTGCCCAATGCGATTCGCTTGAAACAGTTTTCCCTCCATTATCAGCCCAAGCAGTGTTTGCTCAATGATCGGGTCGTCTCCTTTGAGGCTTTAATTCGCTGGCATCATCCGCAGCTGGGGATGGTCTCGCCGGTGGAGTTTATTCCGCTGCTTGAGCAGAGCGGCCTTATTGTAGAGGTCGGTCATTGGGTGTTGGCGACCGCCTGTCAGCAGCTGAGGTGCTGGCAGAAAAATGGTCAACCTGAGTTGCATATAAGTGTCAATGTCTCACCACGGCAGCTGATACTGTCCGATATCGTCGCCACCGTTGATGAGGTGCTGGCGCAGGCGGAGATCCCTCCGCACACGCTTATTTTGGAGATTACCGAGTCGATGATGATTGATAATCTCGAGGAGGGTAACCGCATTCTGCATGAACTCAAGGCGCGCGGGGTGAAGCTGGCGATCGACGATTTCGGCACCGGCTACAGCTCCCTGACTTACCTGCAGGAGCTGCCGGTCGACTACCTGAAGCTGGATAAGTCGATGATCGATGGGATAGGCGAGGAGAGAGGCGCGCATGTCATCCGGACCACCATCGCACTGGCTCTGGGGCTTGGCCTGACCACCATCGCTGAAGGGGTGGAGCACCGCTCTCAGCGAGAGCTGTTGAAGCTGATGGGGTGTGATCTGATTCAGGGTTACTGGTTCTCCAGGCCTCAGCCTGCAGAGCTGTTGGCGCGGTTTTTGAGTGGAGAGGCCATCGATCCCGAGCATCAGTGACCCGTGTCTGTTGAGTGTAATGAGCTTTAAATATAGGCCTGTTCGGGGGCTGCCAGAGCGTTGATTGTGGTTGCATTCGAGCATATCCTCCCGATCCTCATCAGGTGACGAGAATGAGGAGGACAGGGCATCAAACGGATAACATCTAAGCAGGTCTTTTCATGGGTCGGTCAACTACTGCTATTCTCCATCTTATGGCTAGGCATCAGCGCCTGGCAGCAGAAAGACCTGCTTCAGGATGCGATCGCAGCGCCAGCGTTTAGCCTAACCAGTCTTGCGGGTGAGACGGTGCGTCTAGGTGATATTCAGGCTGAGCGAACCCTCCTGTACTTCTTTGCGCCCTGGTGCCGCATCTGCAAGCTGAGTATCGGCAACCTAAACGAACTTAATGCGGATGAGTCTCTGGCGGTGGTCGCGGTGGCACTTAGCTATCAGTCGCCTGCTGAGATAATGGAATTTGTTGGGGATCAGGCATTGGATGTGCCGGTGCTGTTGGGAACCTCGCATACGCTGGCTGAATATAAAATAGAGATGTTTCCTACTTACTACGTACTCGATGTGAATAAACGGGTCATTAGTAAGTCCGTGGGCTATTCAACAGAGCTTGGAATGAAGCTTCGATCCTGGTCAGACTGATTCATGCAAACGTCGCTGGGCATCAGGGCAGAGCTGCCCAGTGACGTGTGGATAAGCAGCAAGCCCTGAGGCCCAGCCGACATCGATCAGAATCCGAAATTAAGCGCCAGACTCAGACGTGTATCTTCATTTGGCCGCCAGGCGGCCGTTCAGTGAGTCATAAAAGCATACTATTTTACCGCAGCCCAAGGGGCTCAGGCCTCTCTCGCAGGTTCTGATTTTTAACCGGCTAGTGTCGGTGACATATATCACATAGATGTTTGTTTTATAATAAATTGACTCGTTATTGATCAGTTTGTTAGTGTTTGCCTTGCGATATTCGCTCCATGACAAATAGTTGAGCGAGCAGATGCCAGAGAAATGACCACATAGATGTGCAGGGAGTGCTCACTTCTCCCCCCTCCTCCGCTCTATCCCCTTTGGTCTTTTACAGTTGATCTGGCTTTTCTTATATGAATGGCATGAACGGAAGGTGTCTTTATGGCTTTGTCTCCTGCGCTGCTTAGAAAACAAAAGTGGCTATCTATGCTGGTCTTTCCTGCAGCCTTGGTAGGTTGTGGTGGTGGTGGTGGTGGTGGTACCGCTCCCCCCGTGGTGAAAGTGCAAGGCCAGGCAACGCTAGGACCTTTGTCGGAGGCGGTTATAAACGCATACCGAGTGGATGACTTAGCTACGCTCATAGCAGGGCCCGTTACTGCAGGTTCCAGCGAGACCGACCTGACAGCCGCAGGAACCTTTACGCTTTCGCTGGAGGGCGTAGACGATGACACGTTGATTCTATTCACTGCTACCGGTGGTGAGGATATTGATGCGGATGACGATGGCGTCGCGGATACAGAGCCGACTCCCAACGGTGGCGTGGTGCATTCAATCGCAACAGCGGCAGAGTGGCGTGCCGGTTCTGCCAATATCTCAGCACTCACCGAGGTTGCTTGGCATTTTAGCCAAGACGTACTGGGTGACGATAATGCGCTGAGATACCGTTTGGATGAGATCGCAGTGAATATGCTGGGACAAGATCTAAATGGCGACGGTACCATTGATCGTAAAGATATCACCGCTTTCATACCTCGCAACGATAAACAACATACGCTGCGCGATTATCAAACGTTATTACCTGATTCTGACGACTCCAACGCGACGCTGGTCGAGATGATTCACTCAGGCGCTGCTGAGTCAGATAAGACGGGCTGGGTGAATCAAGAGTTGCTGGGGGACATTGTCTGGAATGCGATGCCCAGTGCCGAGGCCGGTGCCTCGCAGAGTATTGACGAACAAACTTCAGTGACCCTGTCCGGAAGTGGTACTGATAGCGATGGTAGCATCGCCAGTTATGCATGGCACCAAACGGCTGGCGCAAGCGTCTCACTATCGGGGGCTGATCAGGCCCAGGCCAGTTTTACCTCGCCCACCCTGACAAATGCCGAGGAGTTAATATTTCGCTTGATGGTGACCGATGATGCGGGGGCGACATCGACGGATACCGTTACGGTAACGGTTAATCCTGTAAACCTTGACCCTGTTGCGCTGGCAGGAGCGGATCAAAGTGTTGACGAGCAAGCGTTGGTATCATTGACCGGCTCGGGATCTGACGAAGATGGTTCCATCGCCAGCTATGCGTGGAGCCAAACGGCTGGTGCAAGCGTCTCACTATCACGGGCTGATCAGGCCGAGGCCAGTTTTAGCGCACCATCGCTGGACGATGCTGAAACATTGAGCTTCCGTTTGACAGTGATTGATAATGAAGGTGGTTCATCTACTGATGATGTCTCTGTCGCGGTGAGTCCTATCCTTGACACTCAGCCTGCGCAGACCACCCGGTTTAGTATCAAATTGGTCGGTATTGTTACCGTAACCGACCAGCCCGTAGCCTCACTGTTTAATTGGAACTTATCGCCGATCTCCCGCGCTTACGCGCTTGAGGGGGATGATGGCGTGGCTGCGAATAATTTTGCTGTTACTGTCGTTAACCCCGATGGCACTGTGGCCATGGTTGTGCCGCTGACAGAAACCACCGCGGCGGGTGTGGAAGCCGTGCTGGCAACTCTTCCTGCCAATGAGGGCGTGATTTATAAGGACGAAGTGAACGGAACCTGGGAAGTGAACGTACCCGGCATCCCGCGTGCGGACTGCTTGGTGATTGTTGATCCGACCCAGCCGATTAGCGTTTTCCAGGACCAGAGTTTGCCGCCCAGCACGCTGTTTGCACCGACCACGATCCCAGCTTCTGAGGGGGTTTTGGATATCGATATCGGTTCAACAGTGGCCTATCAGGGCTTCTTAGCCGATGTCTTCGAAACACTCGAGAGTAATGCCAACGCCAGCTTTGCCGATGCCGGTATCGATGTTGACGATCCAGCCTCTGTCGCGATTATTGATGCCTTTGTTGATGATGTGCAGCAGCTGGTCGAGGAGATGGAGCTTCCTGCTGCCGAGCCTGGACAGACGATTGAAGACTATCTGACGGCGGTGGTAGAGCCTGCAGTCAGCGCGGCTGTGGTGTTGCAAGTTGATGCGACCGCGGTGGAACTGGTCGCCGAAACCGATCCGAGCGTGGCGAATATTACCGATGCGCTGCAGGCAGGAAAAACATTATCGGTTCTTGAGAGTTGGAATGGTAATGGTCAGCTGGAGATAATGTCCTGGTCTATGCGGTTAGAAGATGACGGGTTGGGCGGATTCTATCTGCGTGAAGATGAAATGGCATTTGATTGGCCGACCTACAGCTATGTTTTAGAGCCGATCGCCGATGACGGTTTTATTTTGACCGCATCGGGTTGGCAAGCGTTTGACTATAACAACCATAAAGGGGTCTTTAACCCGGATGGCAGTATCGAGGTTTCATATGGCGAAGCCGCATTATCGGGCCTCGTTGAAGGCTCTCTACAGGGCTTTGAACAAAGCATCACCGGGAGCAGTATTCGTGATGTGGTCTTGGCCACCGGTGAGATGAACGATTATTTTGATGGCGGTTATGATTACCGTAATAATGCCGTATTCAGTGCTGGAGCAACCGCTTTCAAGGCAAGCTTCACGGTCATTGGCGGTAACTATTTACTGGACGATTGGGATGATTGCCAGCTGAGTGAGCAGATCGGAGGGATGTGTAATGGCGTTTATCCGACCAATAACCCACGAGTCCTACTGCTGACGGAGCTTATATCGCCTGCCGCCGCAACCGACTTCTTTTCTGTTAAAGGCGTACACGCGGGGTGGAAGGAGGGTAACAGCA
>SDWN01000194.1 GCA_004195305.1 Neptunomonas sp.
GGCCATATTTTCACGATCACCCTCGTTAAATAGCTCGCTATTCACAAGCTGCGTCCCTGCAGCTTGCCCTACGGGCAGCTATCGCTGTGTAAATCGACTTTCCTGTCGATTTATCGCCTCGGATGATCGAAAAATCTGCCTCAAATCGACTTTGACCTAAATCAAAAGGCCCTCGCTACGATCGGCCAAGCCCGACAGGCTCCTAGGCCGAAATAAATTGCCCCAATCGATCAACAGGTCTTCGAGCAACAACCGTTCGTTGGGATTATTACGACTCATCAGGTAATGACGATATTGCTGTATTCTATCAGTGAATCCAAACATCTGCTGCGCGGATAGGCGCTGACTCAACGCAATAATCATTTTTTTGGCTGTTAAGCTGTTAATACAGGCCGGATCTTGCGTCGCCTGAAAGCGAATCAGATCCTGAACCAGGATCAACCACCAATCGAGCAAGTCTAACACTCTCGTTTTAACCAACTTTTCTGCGGCCTGGCTGCTGCTGCCCTCGCCGCTAATCACCAATTTCAAAGCCTGGTACAAAGTTTTGCGCTGTGCAGCACTGCCATTCATGACTAACTCTAGCGCAGCTAATGGAGCGCCACCGGCCAGATTCAGCATCTCAGCCAAATCACCTTCAACGTCTGACTGCTGATTTAGCCACTCAATCGCCTGAGCCCGGTCGGGCTGGCTCAGATGCAGCGCTTGACAGCGACTCCGAATGGTTGCAACGATTCGTCCTGGAAGATGACTATAGAGCGCGAACAGGGTCCGGCTACCCGGCTCTTCAAGCACTTTTAACAGGGCGTTGGCCGCGTTGATATTCATCGCCTCAGCAGGGCCTAACACAACCACACGGTAGCCACCCTGCTGAGCTGAAAGGCTAATGGTTGAGACCAGCTCGCGAATCTGATCAACCTTGATTGCTTTGCCTCGCCCTTCCGGAACAATCTCAACCAGATCTGGATGACTGCCTTGAGCATTAAGCATACAGCCTTTACAGTGACCGCAGCTGCGTAATAACCCATCTCTCAGCTGCGGCTGCTGACAAAGCAGGTACTGCCCCAGCGCCTTGGAAAACTGCGCTTTGCCCAGCCCCGGTTCGCCGCAGAGCAATAACGCATGAGGCAACCGCTGCTGCCGATGCTGCTCGGTCAAACGCTGCCAGAGGTCATGTTGCCAGGGTAACACCGACTGCAACTGTGACATGGGGTCAGCTTCCATGGCTAAAAAAATCCTGCATCACCTGACTGATCTGTTGCTGCACCTGCTGCAGCGACTGCGCAGCATCGATGATCCGAAATCGCTCCGGGTCGGCTTCCGCGCGCGCTAGATAGGCTCTGCGAACCCGCTCAAAAAAATCGAGCTGCTCTCGCTCAAACCGGTCCAGATCGCCACGCTGTCGCGCACGCGCCATGCCTATGTCAACCGGAACATCGAGCAACAAGGTCAAATCAGGGCGAAGATCCCCCTGCACCAACCGCTCAAGTTTAGCGATTCTATCCCAATCAAGATTACGCCCGCCCCCCTGATAGGCAAAGGTCGCATCGGTAAAACGATCGCACAGCACCCAATCCCCCCTCTCCAGTGCGGGGTTAATCAGCTGCGCCAGATGCTGAGCACGAGCAGCGAACATCAGCAGCAACTCGCAATCACTGCTGACCGACTCATCGCGTTCAACCAGCAGCAGGGCACGGATCTCTTCGGCCAGCGGCGTACCGCCCGGCTCTCGAGTTTCAACGAATCCTATCTGTTGCGCCCGCAGCAGCATGCGCAGATGCTCTATATTTGTACTTTTACCGACCCCTTCGCCGCCTTCGACGGTAATAAACCTTCCTTTAGCTGACATCAGTATTCACTCTTACCGGTAGAAGGGGTGGCCTGTGGCGCAGGAGAGGAACGGTAATTCTGACGCCGCTTATGACGCTGAAACCGAGTCACCGCGCGATTATGCTCGGCCAGGGTCGCTGAAAACTGATGACTGCCATCCCCTTTGGCGACAAAAAACAGACTATCCCCCGCCTCGGGATTAAGCGCGGCATGGATCGCAGCGCGGCCAGGACTAGCAATCGGCGTCGGCGGCAACCCATCGATTCGATAGGTATTATAAGGCGTTTTTCGGTTCAAATCAGCGCGTCGGATGTTGCCCTGATAGCGCTCGCCCATCCCATAGATCACGGTAGGATCGGTCTGCAAACGCATCCCTTTTTGCAATCTGCGGATAAAAACCCCGGCAATGGCTGGCCGTTCAAACGCAACCCCGGTTTCCTTTTCGACAATTGATGCCAGAATCAACGCTTCATAAGCGCTGTCGAGCGGCAGCTCCGCGGCCCTTGCAGCCCACTCCTGTTCAAGCAACTGCTGCATCCGCTGGTACGCACGCTGAAGAATCTGTTGATCCGTTGTTCCACGGGTGAACTGATAAGTGTCAGGGTAGACCCAGCCCTCAGCAGACCCGGTAATACCCAGCACCTGAGCGATAGCGTCAGGATCAGACTGCTCCAGCGTAGCAACAATCTGCGGGTGCATCTGGAGCGCCGCAACCAGCTCTTGCACCGTCTGCCCCTCGACCAGCGTAACCCGATATGAACGAACCCGCCCCTGTACCAGCATCTGCAACAAGGCCGCATGACTCAACCCCGGCTCTAACCAATATTCGCCCGCCTGGATTCGCTGGGCCAGGTTATGCTGACGGGCGTAGAAGCGCAGCAATAGTGGCTGATCG
This sequence comes from Neptunomonas sp., assembly GCA_004195305.1. Taxonomy (GTDB): domain Bacteria; phylum Pseudomonadota; class Gammaproteobacteria; order Pseudomonadales; family Balneatricaceae; genus Motiliproteus. The sequence continues at coordinate 2,726 of SDWN01000194.1, forward strand.
ATGATGCCGCGCTCGACCAGCTGCTCGACCACCGAGCGAAAACTGGTTCCTGGCTTGATTGTCAGCTGCTGCGGCTCGTTCAACAATAGAGGCTGCTGGGTCAGTGTCGCCACTCTGGACTGTCCAACATAGGCGGCGCCAGCCACCACGAGCCCGATCAACAACGCACCGAGCAGCAGGTTCTTCAAGACTCGCATCGTCGCGCCTCGGCCAACCACTGGCTGGCAGCTTGAATCATCGGGGATAGCGGAATGGTACGCCCATCACAACCACGCACCGGCAATACGCCAAACCCGGTGTTGGTTATAAACACGCCATCAGCTTGAAACAGGTCCTCAATGCTCAGCGCTCGCTGGACCACCTCGACCGCATGACGCTGTGCCGAGTCGATGATCACCGAACGCACGACCCCCGCAACACCGCACTGATTGAGCAGGGGAGTCAGCAGCTGCTGCCCTCGGATCAGAAATAGGTTACTCATCGTTCCCTCAATCAAACGATCCTCGATATCACAAACCAAGCCTTCGGGATACTGGTCCTGCCACTCGCTCCTGGCCAGCACTTGCTCCAATCGGTTCAAATGCTTGATCCCCGCCAACAGCGGATTGAGCCCCAGCCTTGTTCGGCACAGATAGAGCTCACAGCCCTGCTGGTACCACCGCTGCGGGTAATCCGCTGCAGCAGCAATCATCAGAATTCGATTTGGCTCTAAATCTTCAGCCGCCCGATAACCACGACCGCCAGCTCCTCGAGTGATAATCAGTTTCAGAAAAGCCTGTTTCTGTCCTTTGCAAAGCTGCTCGATCTCAGCCCGCAAAACGTCAATAAACATTTGATTGAACGGTATTTTCAGACAAATCAAGCCAGCACAAAGACGATCAATATGACGCTGCAGCAGCAGCGGCTTTGCCGCCTCGATACGAAGTGTTTCAAACAGGCCATCACCGTAGCTCAGACCACGATCAAACAGACTAATATGAGCGCTAGGCTGGCCGTTGACCAGGGTATTATTCATCATGATTAAGAACGGGCTGGCGACAAGCCCGTATACCTCAGGAGATACGTTTGAATACCAACGTCCCGTTGGTACCGCCAAACCCAAACGAGTTGGATATCGCAACGTCTATGTTCACTTCCTGGGCCGTGTGCGCTACATAATTGAGATCGCAGCCCTCTGAAGGGTTGTCCAGGTTGATCGTCGGCGGCGCGACCTGATCGCGGATCGCCAACACCGAGAAGATCGCCTCAACCGCACCCGCAGCCCCCAATAGATGCCCGATCATCGACTTGGTAGAGCTCATCCGCACCCTGGACGCGCTATCCCCCAGCACCTTCTTAGCCGCATTGGATTCTGCAATATCACCCGCAGGGGTCGAGGTGCCATGCGCGTTTATATAATCGACCTGATCCGGATTAAGACCACTGTCTTTGATCGCATTCGCCATCGATGCCGCAGCCCCGCTGCCATCCGCCGGGGGCAATGTCATATGATAGGCATCACCACTCATGCCAAACCCGACCAGCTCAGCATAGATCTGCGCGCCTCGGTTTTTTGCATGCTCGTACTCCTCAAGCACCATAATTCCAGCACCATCACTAAGTACGAATCCGTCCCGGTCTCGATCCCAGGGACGACTTGCAGCCTGAGGGTCATCGTTGCGCTTTGAAAGCGCCCTGGCCGCCGCAAACCCACCCAAACCTAAGGGCGTTGTAGCCATCTCTGCACCACCGGCGATCATCGCATCAGCATCGCCATAAGCAATCATACGAGCAGCAGAGCCAATATTATGGGTCCCTGTGGTACAGGCAGTAACGATGGCAATATTGGGGCCTTTGAAGCCATAGCGGATCGACAGATTTCCGGCGATCATATTGATGATACTACCCGGGACAAAGAAGGGAGAAATTTTACGTGGTCCACCCGCTTCGAGTATCCGGTGATTCTTTTCGATCAGAGGCAAGCCACCTATCCCAGAACCCACCGCCACGCCGATCCGATCCGCATTGGCTTCGGTAACGACCAAGCCGGAATCTTCTATCGCCTGAACACCTGCCGCCATCCCATACTGGATGAAAAAATCCATTTTGCGGGCATCTTTAGGGTCCATATAATCAGCAGCATTGAAGCCCTTGATCGAACCACCAAAGGTCGTACTGTAAGGCGACACATCAAAGTGCTCGATAGGACCGATACCGCTGTTACCGTTAACGATATTCCCCCACGTCTCTTTGACCGTGTTCCCAACCGGAGTCAACAACCCCATGCCGGTAACAACGACTCTTCTCCGAGACATCGCAACCTCCATCAACTATTTTTTATAGGCAAATAAAAAGCCGCGCTATGAATCCATAGCAGCGGCTTTCCGGAACAGCTTAAAACCTAATTACTGGTTAGATTCAACGTAAGCAATTGCCAGTTTAACCGTAGTGATCTTCTCGGCTTCTTCATCAGGAATTTCAGTTTCGAATTCCTCTTCCAGAGCCATAACAAGCTCAACAGTGTCGAGAGAGTCAGCGCCTAGATCTTCAACAAATGAGGCATCGTTGGTAACTTCGTCTTCTTTTACGCCCAACTGCTCAGCGACAATCTTTTTTACGCGCTCTTCAATAGTACTCATAATTTATCCTGCTTGTTATGAACGACTCATTCAGCAATGTTGCAAGACATTTTTTTGCCTTTCAACACTACCGAGTTAAATTGGTCACACCTCTGCCCATAGGCTAGATGATGGGGACATTATCAACATATTCGACAAAAAAACAATTCCTCAAAAGGAATTATGCCATGTACATGCCGCCATTGACGTGAATAGTATCACCGGTGACATATCCACCGGCCTCACTGGCCAAAAACCCAACAACTGCAGCAACCTCTTCGGGTGCCCCAAGTCGATTTAACGGAATCTGGCTTTTGAGTTTCTCTTTGTGCTCTTCTGCCAGCCCACTGGTCATATCTGTATCGATAAAACCCGGAGCCACCGAATTGACGGTAATGTTACGCGAAGCGACCTCTCTAGCCAATGCCCGACTGAAACCTTCGACACCTGCCTTAGCCGCTGCATAGTTACACTGACCACCATTACCCATAGAAGCAACCACAGAACTGACATTGATGATCCGCCCCCAGCGCGCCTTAGTCATGCCGCGCAAACACCCCTTAGCGACCCGATAGATAGAGGTCAGATTGGTGTTGAGCACCGCATTCCACTCATCAGCCTTCATCCGCATTAGGATATTGTCACGGGTAATGCCAGCATTATTAACCAGAATAGTTATCGCGCCAAAATCAGTCTGAACAGCAGCTAGCACAGCATCCACAGACTCTTGTGATGCCACGTCCAGCACCATACCTTTGCCAGCAATACCAGCTTCAGCAAGGTGCTGAGTAATCGCCCTGTCTCTTATA
>SDWN01000205.1 GCA_004195305.1 Neptunomonas sp.
CTATCTCCTGCACCCCGGTAGCTGGCCCTACGGGCAGCTATTGCTGTGTAAATCGACTTTCCTGTCGTTTTTCGCCTCAGATGATCGAAAATCCCACCTTAAATCGACTTTGGCCTAAATCAAAAGGCCGCAGTAGATCAGTGTTAAGTCCGACAGGCTCCTAGACAATCCTTTTATGCTACACCGCATTGCAATTTTAAAGACTTTGCGGGTAATCCGACTAAACTCTGTCTTATGCTGCTTCCCGTCTCCCAGATAAAAATAAACTGATCGGAGTCAACGGACCTGATGTCGATACCTGCTATACCGCTAGTGCAGCCCAACAGACCAACTCGATTGACGTACCTGCAACGCTCTCCTGCTTTAGCTGGCGTACTCATCTTCCTGACCCTCTGCCTGACCCTCCCTCGCCTGTGCTTTGCGGCCGATCAAGAACCGCTGCAAAAGATTACCCTGCAACTGCGTTGGCTGCACCAGTTCCAGTTCGCAGGCTACTACGCCGCCAAACAGCTGGGCTATTATCGTGAAATAGGTCTGGATGTGGAGATCAGAGCTGGCGCACCGGGGCGCGAACCGGTTAAGGAGGTGATGGCGGGACGCGCCCAGTATGGCGCAGCCAACAGCGAACTACTCCATCAACGCCTCAAAGGGGCGCCCTTAATTGCATTGGCAGCGATCTTTCAGCACTCAGGCGCCGTGTTTGTGGTTAAACAAAGTTCTGGGATTCGCACCCCCCAGCACTTGATTGGCCGCAAAGTGATGCTGATAAGTAAAGGTGCCGATGTCGGCCTGATGGCGATGCTCAACAACGAGGGAGTTGATATCTCCAAAGTCGAAATTGTCAAAAGCAGCTATGACATTACTGACCTGATTGAAGACCGGGTCGATGCATTCAACTCCTACCTCACTAACGAGCCCTATTTGATGGCGGAGAAACAGATCCCGGTGTCCTTGATTCACCCAAGCACCTACGGGGTGGATTTTTACTCCGACATCCTGTTTACCAGCGAGACAGAGCTGGCGCAGAACCCGGATCGGGTCAAACAGTTCCGGCAGGCCTCTTTGCGCGGCTGGGAATACGCCATGGATAACCCGGAGGAGATCATCGAGCTAATCCTCAACCAATACACCCAAGCCAAGAGTCGCGAACAGCTACGCTTTGAAGCTGCCAGTATGCACGACTTGATCATGCCCAATCTGATCGAATACGGGCATATGAATCCCGGGCGCTGGAGACATATGGCAGAAACCTTCGTGAAACAGGGGATGATCCCGCCCGGCTACAACCTGGATGGCTTTCTCTACGACCCCTATCCGGTTCCGGACTACTCTCGCTGGTATGTATTGATACTATTCCTGCTTCTAGGGTTGTTCTTAATAGGCGCCATTGCGATGACCCTGTTTCGTTACAATCGCAAACTCAAAAATGCTATCACCCATGGTCAACTGGTCCAGGACCAGCTGCAACAGCAGACTACCCTGTTCGAAGCGATCTTCCGCAGCACCCCGGATGCAACCGTGATCACCAATACAAAACGAGAAATACTCCTCTGCAACCCCGCTTTCTGTCAAACATTTGGTTACCCGCCTGAGGAGGTGATAAGCCAATCGACCGCGCTGCTTTACGCCAGTGAGGCCGCATTCACACAACAAGGGGAGACCTGCCTCAACCCTCACTCAGAGCCGACCCTTGAGTCCTACGAGATCGACTGCCGGCGCAAGAACGGAGAGATATTCCCAAGCCAGTCTCTCGGCGGCCCTATCATCAACACCCGCGGACATATGGTCGGCTATATAGAGGTGATGCGCGATATCACCGAGCAGAAAAAATCGCAACTGGAGATGATTCGCCTGGCGCTGACAGACCCCCTGACAGGCCTGGCCAACCGCCACCAGTTCAACCGCCGGTTCAATGAATCGCTGAAACTGGCTAAACGACAACAGCAACTGCTGTCCCTGGCTATTATGGACCTGGATTTTTTTAAGCCGGTCAACGACCAGTTTGGTCACCCTACGGGCGATGAACTGCTGAAAAAAGTAGCTCAAATTCTCACCGCCACCTTCCGCGAAACCGACATCATCGCCCGAATCGGCGGCGATGAATTCGCCATCATCATGATTGATCCGGAAAGCCCCCGCGCTATCTGCCTGCCAGCTGAACGGGTAATAGAAGCGTTATCACAGCCATTGTATATTGCCGGGAACGCTATTCAGATTGGTACCAGCTTTGGCGTATCCACCTTCCCGCTGGATAGTGACAACCCTAGTGACCTATACCGCCTGGCAGACCAGGCCCTCTACCGGTCCAAAGCAGCGGGAAAAAAACGCTGCTCTCTTGTTGGGCATGATTGTAAGCCCTGTGATGAAGCCAATTAAGTTACCAAGACCGCCTGTCTTTGCTTGCTAACTCACTATTTGGTCACAGAGTAGGTACCCACAACGGTTCGAGTCGGGGGTATTGTCACGCGTGCTATAGAATCCGGGCTCTCCCGCCCTAACGGGCAAGCTCACGTCCTCGGTGGCCTGCAGTAGCTGCCGGATAAGCGTAAGCCATCGCCCTACAACACAGCCCTTACGGGTAATTCTCTCGTAGAACCCTGCGGCCTACACCCGCCTCTATAGAACTTCTGGTAAGCGAAATTGCGACAGCACATTATCGCCAAAGGGGTTAACGACACTGTTGGCACGCAGCTCGTACACCGCCTCGCTACCCTGTTCGCGAAACGCCACCTGATACACGGCACGCTGGCGGGTCTTGCTCAACTCGCTACTCTGCAACATCCGAAACCAGGCCCAGGGACCGGTTTCGGACCGAGAGGTCAACCCGCCATTTTGACCTTCAAACTGAACCCGTACGCTGTTTTGACCATCGGACAACGGCCACTCCAGATCACTGGAACGACGTGGCCCATGGCGGTAACTGACCTCTTGGTCCCCCAGAGTCAATTTGAAGCGGGAAACACTGGCATCCAACTGCAACGGTTTCATTCTGAAAGGCACATGAAGCTGACCGCCCTGCTGCTGAAAAAATACTTCACGGATGCGGGCAGCCCGCTGCAGCTGATCCAGCACATAACTGGAAAGCCCCAACTCCATGCCGTCAATGCGTTTCTCAGTCCAGCGCGCGCCCCGGGTGTTAACGAAGTTAGCTAAATGCTCGGTAAAGAAGCTATCCAGCGTTCCCTGGTTGGTGAAAAAACGGCTAAAATCCAGTAGCGTCGCTTCACTGTCGGCACTACGAACCAACGGATAACGTCCGGCCAGGGAGCGCTTATACTCCTCAACCACATTGGAGAGCCACAGGGTATTGAGTTCCTGTTTGGCGGCCGCCATCACCTGCTGCCAGCTCTGTACACTCAGCGCCTTCACCCAGCCACTCACCTCCCTGGGCAGCGCCGTCTGATAAGTACCCAACTGCTCGAACGGGCTTTGATTGTTGCGGCTCAGACGGCCTCTGGCCGCATCCAGCGCAGCGGTACTGGAGTAAGGTGAGCCGATCACGCCATCGAGATAAGCGTGCAGATCGCCAAGATCCTTGATCACGCGATCCAGCGCGCTGGTGGAGCCGCTCTGATTGACCAGATTAAGGTAGGGCTTAAAGTGCACCTCAACAGGCAGGCCGAGGTCCGATTCCAGCCCCTCCAGCAGCCCCGCCTTTTGGGCGGTACGCGCCAAGCGACGGGTCTTCTGCCGCTGCATCTCTAGCTTATTGCTAACACTGGCCAACGCCTTACCGGCCTCATCCATCCCTGCGGCCTTATTATCAGTCAGCAGCTGGGTCAGCGACGTTTCACGCTGCACCCTCTCCAGCAGCGCCCTCAGCGGGCTGTCCAAGCCAGCGGCATAACCGACCTGGCGGACACTCGCAACAGGGCCGCCGGCCGACTTGATCTTTAGATCTTTCAGCAAACCATCCCACTGGCTAATGTAATCCTGGTAGTAGAGCTCGAAGACCTCGCCTTGCAGGCTCTCCAACACTACCTTCTTCCTGGCGTGGTGATGTTCACCCAGCACCCAATTATTGCGGTGGTAGTCCTTGGACAGCTGCCTGCTGCGGGGCAAGAACTGCTGGTAGAAGCCTTGCTTGGTAAACATTCCGGGAATGATCTGACTACGCAGATCACGCTTGCTACGGCTGACAAACAGATCACCGCCATACGCGCCGAGCAGGTCTTTAAGCGGCAGGTCTTGGGAATGATTCTGCAGCAGGCTACGCTTGGCCTCCAGATAGACCTGCTTGGCCAGCGGGTCACGCGACAAGATTTGTCGGGACTGACTCACCAGCGCCTCATTCAGCGCCACGGGCTCAAATCCCTGCTCCATCAGCGACCGCATATGGGCATTCAAGCGCCCACCAGCACCACTATCCAACGCAAAGGTCTGCTGCCAGTCCGCATCTGCCCAACTGCTGAGCAGCTCGGCCTCGTAAGGTCGCACGCCGCCATACATTAAATACACTTTCAGCAGCGCGTACAGGGTATCGGTATCTTTGTCGTCGTTGGCCAGGATTAACTCTTCAATGCGAGCAACCAGCACCGGCAACAACTTGCGCTGCAACACCTGAAGATAAGCTTGCGTCGCTCGCGGTTGAAGCTTATCTCCCTGATAAAGACCGAGTTTCAGCTCCCAAGTGGCCTCGGCATAAACCTGATCCGCCGCCTTAATCTGGTCCAGTTCAGGTAAAATCTCAGCAAAGTCAGCCGAACTGAGCGGAGCGCGTACGGCCAGCACCTGGTAGTCGCTCAACATCAGATCAATCTGCTTAACCTTGGCTTCATTGTTCAGGTACGAAAACGTCCATCCGCCTATACTCACCGTCAGCAAACTCAGCGCCGCGGCATAGTTAAAACGTTGCCGCCAGAGCCGGCGACGGATCAGTTTGCCATCCATGCCCGCGATCTCTGCCTCACGGAATATCACCTCTTTGAGCAGATCACGGATAAAGTAGCTCTTGGCACTGGCACTGGCACCCACCAGCGTGCCGGAAGCAAAGCCAAAGCTTTTAACCAAACTGCCCAGCAGCCGATCAATAGGCGTACCTGACTGCGTACCACTGGTGTAGTAAACCCCGCGTAGCAACGCACTTTCCTTATAGCGACTGCTACTGAAAACATCGTGTAGAAAAACCCCAACAACATCGCGCAGTGAGGCGAACTGGCCCGGAAAACCTAACACCAGGCTGCGTTTTTCCCGATCCCCCTGGCTATGCAGCTGCGCCAATTGCTGTTTTTGCAACCGTTCCACCAGGCTATCAAAATGTTGCGGATAGTCAGCGATATCCAGCGTGACTACACCCGGCTCAGCCATCGCAAAGGTCTCACCCCACACCTGATCCCGCTCCAGTTTGCCGTAGCTGGCGAAGAACTCACTGAAACCAGGCACCAGGTCACACTTGGTGAAAATCATATAGACCGGAAAGCGGATCCCCAACGACTCGTGCAACTCGTCAATCCGACGTCGAATGGTCGTTGCGTGCTGCTGCCGCTCCTGTTCCGATTGTTGTAGCAGATCCCCCAAACTTATGGCGATCATGGCGCCATTGATCGGCTGTTGCGGACGGTTATTTTTCAGCAACTGGATAAACTGCTGCCAGGCAGCCCGATCCACCGACTCATGACTATCCTGAGTGGTAAAGCGCCCGGCGGTATCAACCAGAACCGCCTCATCGGTGAACCACCAATCGCAGTGCCGGGTTCCACCAACGCCCTGTATAGAGCCGTCACCCAGTTGGTCCGATAACGGAAACTGTAAGCCGGAATTGACCAAGGCGGTGGTCTTGCCCGACCCCGGAGGGCCGATAATGATGTACCAGGGCAGTTCATAGAGGTATTGACTGCCCCTGCGCCCCTTACCCTGGCTCTGTTTCAGTATCGCTAACGCCTGATCAAAGCGCTGCCGGATGACCCCATGCTCCTCATCCAATTCTTGCTGGGACCTGAGCTGATCCTCGCCCAGCGCATCCAGTAATCGCTGATTGCGACGCTTGTCCAGCCAGTGCAGCCGGTACAGATTCCCCCCCCACAAAAGCACTACAATAATAATCGCCAGCAGGCGACTGAACTCTGAAGCCAGCAAGTGCCACTCCGCCACCGCAATCAGCGGTCCAACCACCCCCTTCGGTCTGTACCCGGACATCAGAGTCTAATCCGGCGACTAAAATATCACCGATGGCGTCGGCCCGTGCTTTTGACAGAGCCCAATTGGAGGGGAATCGGGCCGAGAACATGGGGACATTATCGGAGTGACCCGCCACCCTAATCGGCTTATCCGTGATCCGTAATAACGTGCTCAGCGTCTCTATCAGAGGCAAGAACTCAGCGCTGATCTCTGGCCGCCCCGAAGCAAACAGCCGGATATGCCGAAGACGAATACGGGTGGTATTCTCTTCATCCTGCAACTCAACCACGCCGCTGCGAATTCCGGTTTCCAAAGCGGGCAGCAACAGGGCCATGTAGTCTATCTTACCGAGTCTAAGATCCGGCTCAACGCTGGACGACCCTTGCAGGTTGATAATATTACGTGGAAGCACCTCCAACGCTGGCTCCCTGCCCAACTCAACCAACCCCATCAGTGCACGGTCAGAAACCTGATTAATCTGCCAGCTATAACTCAAATAGCCCGCCAGTAAAGCCACCCCCAACAAGGCCCATGCGACCCAATAGGGCACGTATTTGATCACCGCATTGCGCTGATCCGATACGCCTCGCCAGGCGGGAGACAGGGCGACCTCTTCCTCCACCCGATGACGCCCGATCAGGGTGAACAACTCGTCCTGCAGCCGAGCCAAATCGCGCTGACCGGAAGCCTGCTGGCGAAAGTGACCCTCAAAACCCAACGCCAAACACACATAATAAAACTCCAGCACTAACACATGGCTTGCCGGACGTTTTAGCAGATCATCCAGGTAGGTAAAAAATTTTTCACCGCCCCACGCCTCCTGATGGATGTTAATCAGCAAGCTATCACCACCCCAGCGACTGGTACTCCCCCAGGGCGTATTAAGCACCATCTCGTCGATCAATGAGCAGAGGGCATAACTGGTATAAAAGGCGCCATCACGATCCTCTTCCAACCCCCAGCCCTTGGATTCGTAATAGCGGATCTGATCCAGCGCATAATGATGAAAATCGTCCAGATCCGGGTGCTGATGGGTATGCTGGATCTTACCGACCAGATTCAACAACGGGCTCAACATACTGAGAATGGGGTTAACCCGATCATCGATCAAAACCTGAACCGGAGATTGAATGAATACACGCGCTGCCCGCGCTGCCCGCGCGTCGACGCGAAGCTCAACCGGAGCCGCCTGCCGAGGCCTGCGACCTCCCGGCATGGGTCTGATAACCGTACGATCATCCATGACGTAGCTTCCTTTACCTGCGTTTAATGGCCCAGAACTGACATTCCATCCCCGGAAATTCGCCACCGACATGAAAAGCAATGCCTCCCGAATGCTCAAACTCCTTCCATAACGAGTTCTGAACATTAAGTTCAAAGTAGGTAAACCCGGCATGATAAGGAATCTCGCGCGGTGCCACTGGCAGCGGTGAAATTTCGATGCCGGGCAACGCGCTGGTGATCAGCTCTCGAATCTTCTCTACCGGGCCGATCTTGATCTGAGCGGGTAGCAGCGTTCTAAGCTTCTCCGCCGACACCTCAGCACTGACCGCCAGCACAAAATCCGCGGACTTCAGCAGGTCGCGATCCTGAATCCGCGCAGCCCGAATACCATACTGGGCAGGCGACAGTGGCAGGGCTTGGGCAATCTGCTCCAATACCGCACTGAATGCAGCGCGAAGATCGGAAAATAACGGCGCAAACGTAGCCATCAGGTTTTCGTGATCGTACGCAGGGAACTGAATGGGGCGCTTATCTTTTTTCATAAACGTCGCCAGCTCACCGGCCAGGGCCAATAACCGCTCATAGAGATAGGCCGGATGGAGATCTTCCAGCTGTTTGCAATGCGCGAACACCGGCTCGCTGCGGTTTAGCAGCTGCAACAACATGAAATCGGTCACCTCGGCAACACCGCCTTTCCCTCCTGAGTTACTGACCCGTCCCGC
>SDWN01000496.1 GCA_004195305.1 Neptunomonas sp.
GGGCCGCGCCCAGTTGCGGCTTACGACACCTTAGCCGCCGCTAACGATCCCTCCGCCTAGACTTCCCAGCATCAGCCTAAGTTCCCTTAAGCGGACATTGTGGCGACTTACGCTATCGGCAGCTTCATCTACTTTGCGGCCATCGTTACTGACTCTACAGCTGCACCAGATCATGCAGCATTTTCATGAAGCACTTGGTGGACAACATTCCAAACCCTATTGCTAGCAGGTATCCCTGCGGCTCCATTTTGGGAGTTATATCGACAAACCGGACCTTTCGCAACGTTCTCCAGAAGAGCAGCACTATCGCTCCAATAGCGGACGTAAACATTGCTCTGACCTAACAGCCGCTGATACGTCAGCTCGCTTTCAGTAAAAATACAATCAAGAAGCGTACGGATGATGAGACGTTTTCTTTCACAGTGATGAGCAGCCTACCTACAACTTTCTTAAAGAATAAAGCAAGCATCTTCATTGATCTGAATCAATGTTTTTTATGTCTGCAGGGCTACCTTTAAGCCTACACTTTGTAGTGCCATTAAATTAAACAACTGTTCGAAGCAGAGGCTAGCAGAACTGTTACCCCTTCAATGTAGAGAACAGAGGTGCACCGGGGAAGGAGTCACCCTATGAATGTAAAGGAAAGCATTAACCTGTCGAGACGGCAGGTGCTCATTGGGACCGGGACTTTAGCTCTGGCCTCGCTTTTTGCTCCTAAGGCCATCGTATTAGCGATGGCAGAAGCAGGGATGATCTATGAACCCAATAGCGGTAAATGGGTTGGTACGACGTGTAACGGCTGTACGTCCTTTTGCGCTAAACAAGTTTATATCCAAGACGGCCGAGCACTGAATATTCGCGGCAATGAATTTTCCAAAGTACACGGAAAATCGAGTTGCCCTCGGCAGTACTTGGCGCTACAGGAACTCTACGATCCTGACCGCGTGCGCACTCCGATGCTACGCACCAATCCGGAAAAAGGCCGAGGAATTGATCCCCAGTTCAAACCAATTAGCTGGGATGAGGCGATCAGCCTTATTGCAGATCAGTTTATGGCCCTGCGCGAGAAGAACGAAACACATCGTTATGTTGCCTTGCGTGGACGGTATTCCTACCTCAGCGATGTGCTGATAAAAAACTTTACTCAGGTCATGGGCTCACCCAATGCGATCACCCACAGTGCGCTTTGTGCTGAGGCGGATAAGTTAGGGAGTTTCTTTACCGAAGGTAATTGGGGTTATCGCCAATACGATATTCAAGATACCCGCTACATCCTCTCCTTCGGAGTCGATCCGCTGAGCGCTAATCGACAGGTTTCATATTACTGCAGCGAGTGGGGTAACACTTTAGACAAGGCACAGGTTGCTATCGTCGATCCCCGTTTTTCAGCATCTGCGGCCAAAGCAGATGAATGGGTACCAATCAAGCCTGGGCAAGACGGGGCATTAGGTCTTGCCTTGGCACATCAGATTTTAGTTGATGGTGGATGGCATCGACCTTTTGTCGGTGATTTCACTGATGGCCAGAATCGCTTTGTTGCTGGACAAGAGGTTGATTCAGGTATTTTCAAAGAGATCCATACCAATGGTTTGGTTGAGTGGTGGAACATCGCACTTAAAGACTACACACCCGAGTGGGCGGCAGGGTTATGCGGAATTGATGCTGGGCAGATTCGACGTATTGCTGCCAAGTTAGTTGATGCTTCGCCTCGAGTACAAATTTGGCGCTCGCGTGGTGCTCAGATGCAACATCGAGGAGCCTACACCGCAATGGCGCTGCACGCACTTAATGGTTTGCTCGGGTCCGTGGACCAGGAGGGCGGTGTTCTTAAATGGGCTTCTGCTCCAATGGCCAAAATGCCATCTTCTAAAAAATATGTCGATGAGATCGGTAAGCCCGGCCTCAAGATGGAAAAAATGGATCGTAGGGGTCGACTTGAGTTCCCAGCGTTGAAAAAAGGAAAGAGTGGAGGTGGCGTAGTAACCAATGCCGTAGCCACCAGTATTTTAGAGGCCGATCCTTATAGCCCTGCCTTCGTGCTGGGTTATCACAACAACTTTTCTTTTTCATCTCCAGGTGGACAGCAATGGGAAGAGGCCTTGAAAAAAGTGCCTTTTGTAACCCACTTAACCACCAATATTAGCGAGTTCAGCTGGTATTCCGATCTGATTCTGCCTGCACCGCATTTTATGTTCGAACGCTGGGGGATACAGAAGACAGCAGGAAACCGGTACACGCAAGTTTCAATTACCCAGCCAGCGGTAAAGCCTTTGGGTGAAGCGATAGAGGATGAATGCGGCGTTCCTTGGTTGATTGCTAACGAACTGGCCAAACGAGGTTTTGAGAATCCGCTTAATTATCTGAAGAGTGAATTCAAAGATCCAGAAACCGGTAACGCCCCTACCACCCCTGTTGAATTGGCGATGTACGCCACCAAGATCCTAACCCAACCGTTGTGGGATCCTGCTCTGTATAAAGAAGGTGACCATTTCAGCGGATGGAAAGAGTTTCTTGAAAAAGGGGTCTGGAACTCCAAGCCGTATGCTTTCCGAAAACGCTGGAGCCATATGAAAACAGTCACCAAGAAATTTGAGTTCTATAGCGAAACGATGAGAGTGGCATTGGAGAAGCATGGCAAGAAGCATCATACCGACCCTGATGGGGTAATGAAGGCGACCGGTTATCTAGCCAGAGGAGAGCTTGCTTTTATCCCCCATTACGAAGAACCGTTCCGGTATGGTGACGAGCAGACTTACCCTCTTTTGTTCGTGGATCATAAATCTCGCCTTAGCCGTGAAGGTCGCTCGGCTAACAATTCTTGGTTTCAGAACAATCTGGATATCGATCCGGGCGCACGAAAAAATGCTGACGTGGCCAAACTCAACCCCATCGATGCCGAAAAGCTGGGCGTAAAAGACGGTGATCCGATTCGTATCACCTCCATTCAAGGCAGCATCACTTGTGAAGCCGCGCTATTTGAGGGAATAAGGCCAGGAACGGTTGCCAAAGCTTTCGGCCAAGGTCACTGGGCCTACGGACGCATTGCTGCACGTCAATTTGGCAAGGAAGCGTTGGGAGGCAACAATAATGATCTTCTGCCACCCGCCTACGAACATCTATCAGGATCCTCTGCTTTTTATGGGCAGATAGGTGTCCGAGTAGAGAAGGTATAGGAGGCTAGACAATGCGATACGGAATGGTAATTGATCAACAAAAGTGCGTGGGATGTTCTGGCTGCGTCTTTGGCTGCAAGGCAGAAAACCACACTACCGAAGATATCAACTGGTGTGACAAAATCATCACTACCAGTGGGAAATACCCTGATGTGCAGTTCGAGTATGTCTCCACTATGTGCAACCATTGTGACAATGCACCCTGCGTCAACGGCTGTCCGACCCAGGCAATGCATAAGGGAGAGGGAGGGCTAACCCTTCACGATCCAGATAAATGCATCGGCTGTAAGGCTTGTATGGTCAACTGCCCCTATGGGGTCATCAGCTTTAACTGGGAAAAACCCCACCAGCGCTGGCAGGAAGACACCGGCATTGCAGCAGGTAGTTTTACTCCAGCAGCAATGCTTAAGGAAGCCGGTGGCGATGGCAGCCCGCAGAGCAACCCTGAGTCCGCTAGATCATACCCGTCTATGCGATCTCGAGGGACTGTAGAAAAATGTACCTTCTGCACCCATCGCCTCAAAGTCGGACTTAACCCCGCCTGCGTAGAGGCGTGTCCATCAGGAGCAAGAGTGGTGGGTGATCTCGATGATCCAGACAGTGACGTGTCTCGATTGATAAGAAAGTACGATGGCAAACCGTTACGCCCAGACCTGGGAACAGGCGCCAAGGTGTTCTACATCCGCAGTTATACACCCTCACGTCGTACATAGGAGAATGGAATCATGAATACCAACACATCTAGCCAATTACTCCTGGCTCTTTCTGCGATTGGGTTACTGTTCGGTGGCTTCTTTGCTGTGGAGGAGTTGTTTATACAGCCGTCATTCACGACCAATGACGGCCTTGTTTGGACTCTGCCATTGGTGACCTATATCTTTTTAGCGCTAGCAAGCACCGGAGTTTCGATCGTGATGGCCAGTGCAGAGCTAAGCGAAAATGAAGCCGTTAATGAGCACAAACCTGCTCTGCTGATTGCTGCGCTGTCGCTGTTGATCGGCGCTTTTGCAGCGCTTGCCACGGAAATGGGCTCTCCATTTAACGTGTTTTGGCTACTACTAAGTCCGAATCTGAGTTCTCCAATTTGGTGGATGGGAACCCTCTACTCAATCGAGCTAGCTCTGCTAGGAATCAAGCTCTTTACTCTTCTCAGCGGTAAAGAGCAGGGGAGCGGTCACATGCTGACCATCGCCACCCTGGTGGTTGCCGTACTTGCGGCTCTCGTTCTCGGTAGCGTATTCGGAACCGTAACCGGCCGTGAGGGGTTTAGTGGGCTTGATGCATCATTGCTTACGTTACTTTGCGCTCTCGTTAGCGGAGCCGCTATAGCACCGTTGCTAATAAGCAGCAAAGCACGTCAGTCAATGCTTCAACCAGGGCGTATTTTGATCGGCGCACTCAGTTTGTTGCTGGTCGTCAAATATGTCTATCTGGCTCGCAGCAGCGTGCCTAGCGAAGTGAACTGGGTGGCTCTATGGATGCCAGTACTGATGATCGGTGCATTAGCCAGCTACCGGGCTATGCCCGTTATAGCGGCCCTGGTTGCGATGCCCACATTACTGCTTATTGAGCTAAGTTTCGTCATCCAAGGTCAGTTGATTGTTTTGGGGCCTAAACAGAGTTGGCTTGGCACTTTGCAAAGCTATATCCCCAACATGGCTGAAATTGGGATTCTGGCATTTGGCTGCTCAGTTGCTTATCTCTGTTTCTTTGTTCTCAGTAGAATTCTTGAACTGAAAAGTAAGAAGTTAAACAGCCCTGCCTGACAATAATTAGGCCTCTAGATACAGCCCCGGTTTGAAAAAAAACTGGGTCTGTGTCTTGTAAGTAATTTATACAGGCACGTGGTTTTGCCAGCCACCAATGCAGCAGAGACTCAACTAGCGTGCTAGTGATGTTCGGTTTAGTGATTAGAGCCTAAAGATATCAGTCTGATCAACCCCCTCCAAAATATCTGCATTGGGCGCATCTACGGAAATCGGTCGAACTCGCAGTAACCATCCACTATTGATCAGTAGGTAAGCCACATACCTATCTCCAAATTGAATTTAGTTCATTCGGAGAGGCTCAAAGAGAGCGGGTCATCGACTTAACATACCTCCTGGCTGATGGCCGCAAAGTCGCAACTCTTGCCATAAACGGTCACTGACAAAGCGTCCGCTTCCATGTTTCTGGCTAGCAAGGGCGGTTGCCGTGGTCACAGACCCCAAGTGGCCCTATAGGGCCGACTCTTGCCACTACCGGTTTCCGCACTGATCAGCAAATCCTTGCCCGCCAACGCCTGCGGTATCGCTTGCTGCTGTACCTCGGTCGGCTGCTCAAGCCCCATCTCGGCCAGCGCTTTTTGAAGACGATCATGTAACGGCAGTTCTGAAAACACGGAATTTCCTCGAGTCTGAATCGGTATTAGTGGTGCAGTCCTGCGCCGCAGCACTTAAAATGTGCGTCATTATACTCTAGTTAGCCCTCCGGGTTATGCTGAGGATGACGGTGCTTATTTAACTGTGCCGGTTCGCTTAATTTTCTTATCAGCAAGGACTACCACATGCAGATCTGGGTCGACGCCGACGCCTGCCCGGTGGTGATCAAGGAAATTCTGTTCAAAGCGGCAGAGCGTACCGGGATGCAACTCACCCTTGTAGCCAATCAACCTGTGCATACTCCTCCGTCTCGCTACATC
This sequence comes from Neptunomonas sp., assembly GCA_004195305.1. Classification (GTDB taxonomy): domain Bacteria; phylum Pseudomonadota; class Gammaproteobacteria; order Pseudomonadales; family Balneatricaceae; genus Motiliproteus. Next base: position 5,854 of record SDWN01000496.1, read on the forward strand.
AGAATGCTTCAAGTAACACCTGGTTTTGATGTCGCTGACAACGAGATAGTCAAAAGGCTCAGCGAAGGCGACCTTGTAATCACAAGTGATATCCCGTTGGCGGCGGACGCGATTGAAAAAGGAGCTTATGCGCTCAGTCCTCGTGGTGAACTGTATTCGGCGGACAGTATCGGAGCCCGCCTGAATATGAGAGATTTTATGGACACCATGCGAGCCAGTGGAGTAGTTACGGGTGGACCGCCGGCGTTGAGTCAAAGCGA
>SDWN01000501.1 GCA_004195305.1 Neptunomonas sp.
CCGCTGCACCAGGTCTTTCCCGATGACCTTGATGGCGATGCCTGAATGGCAAGTCATGCGGCGTGCTGCGACTCAACAACGTTTACTCGATTGCTGTCGTCTTCAGAACCATTCTCTGTAACGGACGCTGTTTCATGCCTTACGACGTCGATGTCGCCTACTGTAATCCGCACCTGTGATCTCACGGCCCCTCCTGAGTAAGGAAAGAGGATAAGTCGTGCTTTTCAAATACAACCTGGCTTTCTATACCCCGGCCGCAGTCCGTTGATTTTATCAACGTGATAGTAGTTTTTTGCTTTGGTCGGTGTGTTTAGTTGGTTTTTGTGCCTATTCTAATCAAAAACGATACTGTAGAAATCAAAATTGCGCGAAAAGCATTGTTTTGTGCGGCGCAAGGTTGATAACCTAAGACGACAGCTTGAATCAACTAAAAATAAAAATTCAGATGGTGTTTCTATGTCTACAAAGGTTTATGACTACATTGTGGTTGGGGCTGGGTCTTCTGGATGCGTGATGGCTAACCGCCTTTCAGAAGATCCCAATAAGCGGGTGTTGCTGCTAGAGGCCGGGGGTAAGGATACCAATCCTTGGATACACGTCCCCATCGGCTACTTCAAAACCATGCATAACCCGAAGACTGACTGGTGTTTCAAGACCGAGAACGACCCTGGAATCAGCAATCGCAGCCTGCAGTGGCCCCGGGGCAAGGTGTTGGGTGGATCGAGTTCCTTAAACGGCTTGCTCTATATCCGCGGTCAGGCCGAGGACTATGACAACTGGGCGGCGCTGGGCAACAAAGGCTGGTCGTACGCTGAGGTGTTGCCTTACTTCATAAAATCTGAGAACAATGAGCGCGGTGCTAATGGATTCCATGGTGTCGGAGGTCCGTTGAGCGTCTCTAATATCCGGGTCAAGCGAGAAATCTGCGAACTTTTTATCGATGCCGCCGAGCAGACCGGTATCCCCCGCAACGACGACTTCAATGGCGCCAGTCAGGAGGGGGCAGGGTACTTCCAGCTCACCATCAACCAGAACGGCACGCGATGTAGCACTGCGGGAGGGTTCCTCAAACCCGTGAAGCAGCGGGAGAATCTCGAAGTGGTGACCAATGCACTGGTGCATCGGGTCAATTTCGCCGGTAAGCGAGCCGATAGCATCACTTACTCGGTTAATGGCGTTGAGTTTAACGCGCCCTGTCGAGGTGAGATCGTGCTCTCTGCTGGCGCATTAGGTTCGCCTCATGTTCTGATGCTGTCCGGTGTCGGTGATAAAACCGAACTGGCCAAGCACGGTGTCGCTTCGGTTCATCATCTGCCGGGTGTGGGTAAAAACCTTCAGGATCATCTACAGATTCGCACCATCTACAAAGTTAAAAAGCCGATGACACTCAATGATGAATTGAGAAACCCACTACGCAAGGTGATGATGGGGGTGGAGTACGCGCTGTTTCGTACCGGTCCTCTGACCATGGCGGCAAGTCAGGTGGCTATCTTCACCAAGACCGATTCCAGCTTGGATCGCCCCGATATCCAGTATCACCTGCAGCCTTTGAGTGCTGATAAGCCCGCGGATGGCACTCATAAATTTTCCGCCTTTACCGCATCTGTATGTCAACTACGTCCCACCAGTACCGGGCATGTCGAGCTCAAATCTGCAAATCCGGCTGAATATCCTGCGATTCACCCTAACTATCTGGCCACCGAAGAGGACCAGAAAGTCGCCATAGAGTCGATCAAGGTTACCCGTCGTATTGTTAATGCCCCTGCGCTTAAGCCTTTGATCAAAGAGGAGCATGAGCCGGGAATTCAGCACCAGAGCGATGAGGAGCTGCTGCAATACGCCAGAGATCGGGCCACGACCATCTACCATCCCACCGGGACCTGCAAGATGGGGTTGAGCAGCGATGAAACGACGGTGGTGGACGATCGTCTGCGCGTTCACGGTCTGCAAGGACTGCGGGTGGTGGACTGCTCTATCATGCCGGAGATCGTCTCGGGCAATACCAATGCCCCCGCGGTCATGATCGCGGAGAAAGCGTCGGATATGATCAAGGAAGATGCGATGACTCAAGGGCAGGAGGCCGGCTAGTAACGTCTAGCATTGCCCCATCGGCGAAAAAAACGCTGTTTAAGAAAACGCCTCAGCTCCAGGGTTGTGGCGTTTTTTTTTGAGCGGTGGATGTTTATTTGATCAAGCAGTTAGGACCCTATATCAAGGTTGTCCAAACGTGAGATTGGCAGTGCCCGGGAAAGAACCGTGTGGCCTACGACTCCAATAGTTCAATCAGTTCGGCGGCGGCGGCTTCTAACTTAGGTACCTGCTCGAGTGCTTTTTCCAGACTCATCCTGGCGCAGGGAGCGTGGATCGCCAGAGCTCCGAAGAATTGCTCTTCAGCCGTCAGCAGCGGCACTGACACCGCGACCATTCCCTGCATAAACTCCTCGTTGTCGATGCCGATGCCTTCCCTACGGATACGCTTCAATTCCGCTTTGAGCTGTTCCAAATCGGTGATGGTATTGGGTGTCCTGCGCTCCAAATGTAGCTTGTGGATCAGTCGGCTTCGCTTGGCGCTGGGCAGGTGGCTGAGAAATAGCTTGCCGCTGGCGGTGCAGTAGACCGGTACCCGGTCGTTGATTTGTAGTTGTACCCGGAGTGGCCAATGCGTTTCTACCCGGTCGAAGTAGACCATCTCCACCCCGTCTGGGATAGATATGTTGCAGGTCTCTCCCACTTGGTTGGAGAGTCGCTGGAGAATGGCGTGACGTTCGGTACGCAGGTGATCGTTGTTGCTGAACACTCCCAGCGCCATCTTCGATAACCGATTACCCGGCCGGTAACCGCGGCCGTCCAGGCTGGTTTGCAGGTAACCCTCTTTTTCCAGCATCTGACAGAGGCGGTGCATGGTGGGTTTAGGCAGTTCCAGCTTCTGATTGATATCGGTGGCCGTCATCGGGTCGGGGGAGGTTGCTACCGCTTCCAGGATGCTGAGCGCGCGCAGGGCGGCGGAGGATTTGTCCTTGTTATCGGGTTCGTCAATCATTTGAGATGCCTTTTTGATTGATTCGATGAAAAATGAAACTGAAAGTATTAGGCAGCCTAGTTTATGGTGATTTTGTAGCGGAGCAAAGATGTTTGTTGAGGCCGTCGGCGATTGATGCCTAGTGGACGTAGAGCCGACTGCCCGCCCACTGCCGGACGCGGTGGGCGGGCAGTGTGCAGAGGCCGGTCGTTGAGTGCCAGCCTACTAGGAGCCTGACCGAGAATAGCGATCGTAGCGAGAGAGCTGTATTTTGAGTCAGATTTATCGTTCATTTACGAAGAATAGTGGTTCTATTTGCCAAAAATGAGCGTCAAATATGGCCGAAATACAGGTTTCGCAGTAGGTCAGTCTGTTCTCGGTCAGGCTCCTAGTGTATTGCGCGTAGCAGTTCGGCCAACCGGGCAATGCCTGGCGCGATCTGATTGTCGGCAATTGCTGAGAAACCGAGCTTGATAAAATTTTGCGGTGATTTAGCCTCCAGATAATAGAAATCCCCGGATTGCAGCAGGATCCCGTTTTGTGTTGCCGTCTCTTTGAGGTGGCGGGTGTTGATATACTCGGGTAACCGTATCCAGATTGAGGACCCGCCTTCAGGGACGGTGTAGCTGCCGTTTAAGTGCGTTTCTAACGCGTTACTCATCAGTTGGCAGCGGGTCTGGAATACTTGAACAAGTTTGCGGGTGAGGGAGTCGTGAAACCCTCGCTTGATAAATAGCGCCACGGCCCGCTGGTTGTTCACCGGCGGGTGCTTGAGCATCAGGTGGCGTAACTGGCGGGCACGCTTTATCAGTGGCGCTGGACCAACCATGATGCCGATACGTAATCCGGGTGCCAGGGTTTTTGACAGGCTGCCGAGATAGATAACGCGGTCGTCTTTGTCCAGGCATTTAAGGGCAGGGGTCGGCTCGGAGTTGAAGTTGACCTCACTTTCATAGTCGTCCTCGATTAGGATCAGGTCCTCCATGCGCGCTTTTGTTAGCAACTGATGACGTCGCTCAAGAGACATTGTCACGGTAGTTGGGCATTGATGGCTGGGTGTGGTGTAGAGAAGATCACACTTATCCATACTTTCGCTAATGACCAGCCCTTCGCCGTCGACCGGTAACGGTTGGATCTGTGTGCCCTGCAAGCGGGCGATATTGGCCACCTGTGGATACCCAGGATCCTCAATACCCAGCGTGGTATCGCCATCCATCAGCAGTTGGGACAGCATATAGAGGCCGTGTTGAGATCCCAGCGTAATCAGTACTTCGTCTTCTTGGGCGAAGATGCCTCGACGGGGCAGGATGCGTTTGCGGATCTGTTCGATCAGTAGCGGGTCGTCAGCGTCGTCGTGGTCAGAGCTCCAGTCCTGGATGTCGCGGACACGAACCGCATCGCGACAGCATTCCCGCCACTCGTTAACAGGGAATAGCTTGGGGTCAAGCTGGTTGTAGATAAACGGATAATCGAACCGTTTCCAGTTGCCGGTCTGGGCGGATAGGGTTTTGGGCAGGTTGTCGGTGTGCAGGCGTTTTTCCCAATCGGGACCTTGTGATGGCAATGGTCCAGCCGTTTCTGCTTTGATTTGGGTTTCCGTCAGTGAAGCAGTGCCAAGTTTTAGGGTCGGATTGACAAAATACCCACTCCGTTCTCTAGAGACGAGGTAACCTTCGCTGAGTAGGCGCTCATAGACGTTGACCACCGTATTGCGTCCTACGTGGAGTTGCTGGGCCAATTTACGTGAAGGGGGCAGGGGCGTGGAGGCGTCCAGGCAGCCATCGAGAATGGCTGAGACGATTTGCTCGCGAATCTGTACTTGTAATTGGCCGTTGTGGTTGATTAGAGGCTGGAAAAGTTGATACGTCATGATCAGTTCCTCGGGGTCATTCTCTCTGCAAGAATTATATTGTTATAGTTTTTTTAGCGTCGATCGCTTCCTTGTCGCCCTCTGTGTGCATACTTGTTGATGGTCACCCTTGACGGGCGGGTCTCTAGACCAACAACAATGGCCATTCCAATCCAGCGATCATCATTGCCTCACCACTAGCCGATGACTGTTGGAATCTCTCAGAGTGTCTGCGATTGCACCACGGTGATGGCGATCACATTCACGACATCATTGGCACTGCAGCCACGGGACAGGTCGTTGGCCGGCTTGGCCAGCCCCTGCAGAATCGGGCCGATGGCGTCGGCCTTGCCGATCCGCTCCGCCACCTTATAAGCGATATTGCCCGCTTCCAGGTTCGGGAACACCAGTACGTTGGCCTTGCCTTTGGTTTCGGACTGATCGACCTTGCGCTCGGCGATCTCCGCCACAATGGCCGCATCCAGCTGCACATCGCCATCGATGCATAGATCGGGGTACTGCTGCTTGACCAGCGCAGTGGCTTCCACCACTTTATCTACCGCGGAGTGCTTGGCACTGCCACTGGTCGAGAACGACAGCATCGCCACGCGAGGCTCTTCGTTTAGTAGTGTCTTGGCACTAGCGGCGGCGGACATGGCGATCTGCGCCAGCTGCTGAGTATCTGGATCGATCACCAAGCCGCAATCGGAGAAAATCACCCCGCCCTTGAGCTCGTGAAAGGGCTCGCACAGCATCATCAGAAAGAAACTGGAGACCATACTGGCACCGGGCGCCATGCCGATAATCTGAATCGCCGATCGAACCACAGCGCCGGTGGTGTAGACGGCACCGGCGACCGAGCCGTCGGCATCCCCCAGATGAACCATCATCTGGGCATAGTAAAGAGAATCTTGGACCAGATCATCGGCCTGCTCGGGTGTCATACCCTTGGCTTGGCGCAGCTGGTACAAGGCGTTTGCGTAGCGTTCCCGCTCGCCCGATTGGGCAGGATTAGTCAGGTTGACGGCGCCAATATCAAAACCGTTTTCCGCTGCCAAAGAGCGTATTTTATCGGTATTACCCAGCAAGGTAACCTCGGCAATACCACGCGCAGAGGCTATGGTTGCAGCTTCCAGAATCCGGGGGTCTTCACCCTCCGCGAGCACCACACGCTTGGGCGCTTGTACAGCCCGCTGAAATATATTGTTAAGCGCCTTCATCACACACCTTTTATCATTA
>SDWN01000503.1 GCA_004195305.1 Neptunomonas sp.
GTGGGTGGGCGTCAGGATCTTCGCTCGATACTTGATCGGCGGCATTCAGGGTTGCTTGCAGCTCCTTTTCGGCTGAACGTGCCCCGGAGGCTGCCAGAAAAAAATCGGGGTCATCGACGCGACTCTGCCTGGCCTCATTCATATGTAAAAGCCGTTGCCAATAGGGCAGTTGCGCGGGTGTGGTTTCTGCCGCAGGCGAAACGAAGGCTACCGCTGGCAGCAGCAAGCCCAGCAGGATGGTCATAAGTCGAATCATGAGGGGGTAACGTGAGGTTAAACGGAATTAAAAAAACCCCTGCAAGCAGGGGTCTGATAAATCAAGATGCGTACTGGTTCAAACGTTGGTCAGCTGACATCAGGCTGTTCAGGTTACGAGCTACATCTTCTGCCGTGGTCTTTTGGCTAGTGAAGATTTCGCTGAAGTTCTGGTGCGCGACCTGAGCAAAGTAGTCACGATCCTGAGGTGCAATACCGATCATCACGGCAACCGCATTCAGGGCTTCACCCTCGCCACGGGCGACGTCTTCGGAGAATTCGTCCATAACTGCCGCCATACCCATAAAGCGCTGACCGCCGTAGGACAGTGTACCTTCAGCACTACAGCCGTTGGTTCCTGAGGTCATGCCGAAAGTAGCGTTGCCGCTGGTGCCGTTGGTGATGGATGCCATGACGTGAGTTGGCAGACCCGCAGAACCATTAAATAACATGTTGCCCCAACCGCAGTCTGGGCCACCTGGGGCTGCAGCGAAAGAGGACGTAGAGGCGATAGCAAGAGAAGCAGCAAGAATAATACGTTTCATAGATAAGATCCTTTATCCGGTATTTAAACTGTGGGTCAGGTTTTTCGTCCTGTAACTCCCACGGAGTTGTGATCATAAAGTTGCTAGCGTTGAAAACTGTATGATAATCAGCCCGTCCGTTGTTCCAGATTGCAGGAAAGCAGAAGGCAAAACAGAGTGTAATAGAAGAAAGACTCTTTGGCTAAGGTAAATGTTTAATTGACTGGCCGGTTCAACCGGACATTTATTTCCCCCCTGCATCCTGTCTCGCGACAGTCGTTGCGGGCCTTGATAGTAGCCGGTTGAGCGACTCGGGCAGTGGGTAGTCCGGGTATTCAGCACGAAAGTTTGGAATTCGTCCCTGGCAGACTTATCGGTGTTGCAGCCGTGCTTGAGAGACGGAAGACCAGAATGCGTGGATTAAGGGGTTTTTAAGCGTTTTCTCCAGTGCAAATAACCCGACCTGATAAGCGTCCAGTTCGGGCTTAACCGTCAGGATGCGCACCTGCTGTGCCAGCGGGCTGTTGTCCAGTACGATCCTGGGGACCACGCCTACGCCAAAGCCCAGGCAGACCATGCTCACGATCGCCTCGTGTCCGGCCACCTGGGCGTAGATCTTAGGTTTGATACGTTTCTGTTTGAACCAGTGATTGATGCGTTTACGTGCCAGCCCCGACTCCGACAGAATCATCGGGGTGTCGGTCCAATCCTGGTTGCTAGCAGGGATTGCCAGGGGCTCGACGCCATTAGCGCTGACAGGTGCGATAAAAACCAGCGCTGAGGTGGCGATATGTTTAAACGCTAATCCGCTAGGCAGGGTATCGGGGCGGGCTGCAATCGTCAGTTCTTCGGCACCACTCTGTACCCGACCGATGGCGGATTCCGGATCGCCGGTATGGAGTTTTATTTCGATCTTGGGGTGGTCGCGACGAAAGGCGCTGAGCAGGTCATAAAGAAAACTGTAGCTGGCGGTGACCGAGCAGTAGATGCTGATCTCTCCTTGCAGTGCGTCACGGTTGCTGCTGAGCTGGTTTTGTAATAACTCCCACTGGGCCAATGCTTCGCGAGCATAATCCAGAAACAATACCCCTTCGCGGGTCAGGCTGACGTGGCGATTGTCACGCTGAAACAGATCTGCACCCACCTTCTGCTCCAACTGTTTAATCGCCCGGCTCAGGGTTGATGGGCTGACGTGAGCAAGTTCGCTGGCTCGACCAAAATGCAGGGTTTCAGCCAGGGTCAAAAATTGATGCAGGGATCGGTTGTCCATGGCGACGTTACACTACAGTGCATGATTTGCACTATTGTGGTTTATCCGTACCGTTTTGCGCAATACCAATCGGCGTTCATAGGGCATTTTTGGATCAATCACGAAGGTGATATGATTGCTGCCATTGCTGATCAAGCTTTTGAACGGAATCTCTGGAGTGAATAAGTTGGTGTTAAGTGTGTCACAGTTGCGGCGGATTACCCGCAAGGCCGCGTTGTTGCCGCTGTTGCTACCGTTGCTGCTATATTTAGGCGCTCAGTTCTACCTGCATCGCATAACGCTCTACGTGGTTGAAAATGCGATAGCCACGCTGCCTGATTCGGTACAATTCAAATTTGAGGGGATCGACACCCACTTTGGTGGTGTGGTTGATATTCAGGGCGCGACACTACTGCTGCCGGGGATGAGCTTGCCGATGCAGTTTCAGACCTTGCAATTAATGACCAACCACTGGCGTGAGCTGCCAGCAATCGTCGGCGCTCTGGATCAGGGGCGTCTGCCCGACGAGGTGCGGATCGAATTTTCCTTGGTCGAGACCGAGCTGTCGCGCTTGGCTCGCGCCTCACAGATTCCTGTCGATGCCGCGCGACTGGCGCTGGGCTGCTTTAAGCATGCCAGCGGGGATGCCGCGCCGGGCCTTGAGGAGGCCGCGGTGTTTGCCGGGAGTTTCGATTACAGGTTTGATCCGCAGAGCGAATACCTTAGCGCGCAGTTGCAATGGCGTGCTGAGCAGCGTTATGAAGCTGATATCAGCGCAGACTTTGATATCGGGGCTGCTCAACTGCTGCGCACGCCTGTCGATGCCATCGGCTTGGGCGGTGCCGAGGTCAGCTATGTTAATCTGGGTGCTCAAACGGCGCTGATGCGAGACTGTGGTGCCGAGGGGGATACCGGGCTGGTTGAAGGCTCTTATGCCGCGCGCCAGGGCGGCCTGCTTAAACACTGGTTGGAGCAGCAGGGCTGGATGGTATCGACCGAGCTGGAGTTTGCGTACCTGGATTACCTGTTCTTACCCAAGCAATTGACGTTGCAGCTTACAGCCGCAGAGGCGGTAAGTTGGGCTGAGCTTGAGCATTTACCTGCAAGCTGGAGGCAGTTTGCTGTGCGTGTGGGGCTGAATGCTCCCCAGGCGGACCGTTTGGTGTTGAGTCGGCAGCCTACGCAGGCGCCAACGGCAGAAAAGGTAGCCGCTAAGCGCACGCCTGCAGAACGTGCAGTGCTAAAGGAAGTACCAAAACGTGTGGCTGTGGAACTCGCGGCGCTAGAGGATGTGCCGGAACAGGTGATTGACGCAGCGCGCTCACTGGCGTCCGCTGCACACTCACTGGCTGACACGGCGCTGGCTGAGCCGCGAGCGCGGTCTCCGATCCGCGAGAAGTCGTTGCAGCAACTCCATAATGAATCCCAACCCTTCTATAAGCCGGTCTCGGTAGCCCAGCTGTCTGGTTTGCTGGGGACGCCGATGCGGTTAACCACCCATAATGGTCGCCGGGTAGAGGGCGTGCTGGAGAGTGTAACGTCCCAGAGACTGCGGCTGCGACGCGAGATACCTAAAGGGAGAGGGGTGGTAGTTATGCCGATACGGCTGGCTATTATCAGTGCGATGCAGGCCTATTTTTAGGCGCTGGTGACGTGCTGTGGTCGAGTAATAAGGTCTCATACTGAGCGTTGCTAGGACGGGTACAGGGCACTGACATAACGGGTGATGGCCATTAACCACGCAGCACTACGGCCCCGCATCCTCTCGCTCAAACACCCTATGTCCCGCAGCAATCACCTATCGATCGTCTATGTGGGTAATCTTTTTTCTTTGATACACCAGTCTCGTAAATATTGATCGGTAGTGGCGTAGTTTGTGATCAGTACGATATGACAACCACTGGCCCCTTAGCGGACACCCATCGGAGCTAGAGGTCACGGCAGGCATAATTGGTTTAAAGCTGCGCAGTGACTAGGTTAGAGTTAATGGGACGCTGGTTAAGCGTTAAACGCTGTTAGTGGTCAGTTCGTCATGTTGATCAACACGATGCAAAAACCTCATTGAGACAGTAATGGTGCTTGGTAGCGTTCGGCCATCAGGCTTTTAATCAACACGTTCTTATCATTCAGCAGAGCCTTGGCCTGCAATCGACGAAATCCCATGTTAAATCGCCGCCTTAACTCCGGCTCCTGGTTGGAAAACCATACCACCATCGGTATCTTTAACAGAGGGATGAAGTTAAGTGGTTCCATCTTCATCAACTCCATGTGCAAGAAAAACTCTTCGCCACCCCACAGAAAATTAGCTCTATCATTCTGCAACATCAACAGTGATGACTCCGTTGTGTTGGCACGATGAACCGTTAACAGGCCGTCACTTTCGGCTTCAGGGAGTTGTTTAAAGAAACTGTAAGGAGACTGCCACCCTTCAATCAAAATCAATGACTGACCGGTTAACTCGGCAAGCGAGATTGGGATCTGATCGACGGGGTGTTTTGAAAAAAGTCCGGATCGCCAAGGGTAGCTCCAATCACTCTTAATGCAGCACTTGTTGAAACGGTCGAACTGAACGGTGATTAGCGCTTGTGCTACGCCTCTTTCAATCTCCTGATAGGCCCGCGATACCGGTCGCATACGGAAATGGCAATCAAGCTCCGCTTCTAGGCAGATTTGTTTAACGGTCTCACCGATGATACCCGAAAACTCATCCTCGACAGAGGTGTGGTACAAGGGGGGGTATTCAAATACCGCTATCTCAAGACGAGTCTGCTTGGCATCGCCTTCTTTACCCTCAACGACACCACCAACTACGATCAACAACGCGAAAAATAGCAACTGGGAATACATAAAATCACCCTCGACTTTCCGAAAATGGTAGCAACCAGTATAGAGTAGGCCTGATGACAATCGGCTAGGAAAACGCCGCCTCCTATTGGCCCTAGATGCTATCTGGATATTGATATGCCTTAAGAATGTGGAGATAGCAATATGTATAATTCAAAACTCTATGGCCTAGCATCAGAAACAGCGATATTTCTCAGATCACAGATGTCCGGAATGACCCCGGATACACGTAAGCAACTGGCATTGAACTTTGTGGCTGATCTGGAAAATATCAGTGGTACAAATCCGGAAGAGCAGTGGCGGCCGGAATCAGACGTGAGAGGTCTCAGATTCTCTCCACAAGTGCTTGGTATTCAACCGATCCCGAAATTACGCAATTTATATGAAGCTGCTCGTACTGCATTTGGTCTGGTCAGGTGGACGGAGTTTTATGAAGACGATGACTGGAGCAGATCTTTTCTAGCAAATTTCGCGAATGGTGAAGGCTTCGGTCCGGACGGACGCCTTCACCATAGCAGTACCATTCTAGGGCTTTTTGTATTGGGTCCCAATTCACTATATCCGCCACATGCTCATCCTGGTGAAGAATTTTATATCGTATTGTCTGGTCATTCGGAATGGCAGATTGGCGCAGGGGAATCATATAAAGAAACCTATCCCGGCTCAGTTATGATCCATCGCAGTAACGAATGTCACTCAATTCGAACTATTAAAGAGCCGCTTTTTGCTGTTTTCGGTTGGAGAGGCAATATCAGAGCCCCAAGCTGGTATCGAAAAGACATGACCGATGAATCTGAGGAGAAGTTGTATCCGAAGATTCGAAAGGGGTAAAAAGTGCTGTTCGGCTCATCGCCATATTTGTTGTTCGTGTCACAGGGGGACAAGTATCCGCTTAGTTCGCATTGCAGACTAATTTTAACGCAACTGCCTTATCAATATTCCTGATTACCCACAAAGCTCAGCCAGCTCTCAGTGCCTATATTTGAAGTAACCGGCATGAGCGAGGGCTGCATGAAAAACAAGATCCAATCCCAGAAAGGCTATAGCCTGATAGCACTTATGAGGGACTACTGCACAGAAAAGCAGTGCCGCTACGCCCTGTTTCAATTGCGCGGGCCTCAGGGCTATGTCTGCCCTCGCTGCGAGGGCACGGCCACTCTACGCTGAAGGCCCGCGCGCTCAATCAATGCAGGTCATGAAATCCGATATGCATGTGTGGATTGGATGATTTTAT
>SDWN01000012.1 GCA_004195305.1 Neptunomonas sp.
ACCCGTTATCAGCAGGGCGAACTGATCATTGACCATCGACCCGAGCAGAATAGCGTTTACTACGCCTACTTCGCCCCCTACAGTTGGGAGCGCCACCAGGATCGATTAGCCCAGTTGCAGCACGCAGCAGGGGTTCGGGTTGACTCGCTAGGGAGTACCCTGGACGGCCGCGAGCTGGATCTGCTGCAGATCGGCGCGCCAGCCGATAACCGCCTGCGGATCTGGGTGACAGCGCGGCAGCATCCCGGCGAAACGATGGCGGAGTGGCTGATGGAGGGGTTGATCGACCGACTGGTTGATACCGCAGACCCCGTCGCCTCCGCGCTGCTGGAACGGGCGGTATTCTACCTGGTTCCCAATATGAATCCGGATGGCAGTGTGCGCGGTCATCTGCGCACCAACGCCCAGGGAGTTAACCTCAATCGGGAGTGGCAGGCACCCTCTCTGGCACGCAGCCCCGAGGTTTACCGGGTGCTAGAGCGGATGCAGCAAACCGGTGTGGATCTGTATTTGGATATTCACGGTGACGAGACGCTGGCGTATAATTTCGTCGCCGGCTGTGGCGCTAACCCCGGGTTTTCAGCCCGCATCGAAGCGCTTGAGACGGCTTTTATGACCGCGTTGTTGCAGCAATCCCCCGATTTTCAGAACCGTTATGGCTATACCGTCGACGAGTTTGGCGAGGAGACCCTGACCCTGGCCAGCAATCAGGTGGGGCAGCGCTTTGACTGCCTGTCGCTGACCCTTGAATTACCGTTTAAGGATAATGCGCAACGTCCTGATTCGCGCTATGGTTGGTCGCCGCAGCGCAGCCAGCATTTGGGCCGCGCGCTATTAGGGCCTATGCTATCGCTACTGGACCGGTTGCGTTAAGTGAATAGCCTGCTGGCACACCGTTGTCCTGATCGTTTGGCTAGAGGCCGAGGATTTAGGCGCCGGAGCGTCAATATTTTATCCTGCCGGTACCGGCACAGAGATCGTCCCGATGAGTGCAGCTGACAGCAACCCGAGGAGTCACTGATGGAGGTCCGCTGGTTGGATGACTTCTGCGCCCTGGCCCGGATCAGGCAGTTTTCCCGGGCGGCTGACGAACAGAACGTCACTCAGCCCACCTTCAGCCGACGGATCAAGATGCTGGAGGAGGAGATGGGGGTGCAGCTGATCGACCGTAATACCCTGCCATTGTCGCTGACGCCTGCTGGCGTGCTGTTTCTTGTTGCGTCAGAAAAGATTTTAACTACCGTACGGGAGGTGAAGGAGCAGTGCCTCAATCTGGAGCGGGCCGAGGCCGATAAGCTGCGCTTTGCCACCAATCAAACCCTCTATCTGAGTTTTTATTCACACTGGATCGAGCAGTTGAGCGGCGATGCCGAACTGACCCTGGATCTAAACTCCACCGGCTGGGTTGGCAGCGATTTCGTCACGGCGCTGCAGCAGGGCGACTGCGATCTGGTGCTCTGTTATTGGCACCCGGCGATCGATTTTCTGCGTCCGCTGGAAGGCCGGGAGTATCTCTACCACTGCGTGGCGAAAGAGCGCCTGCTGCCGGTCACCGCGTTGAGTGCGCAGGGCCGACCTAAGCATCAGCTGCCCGGCCTTGATCATGCGCCCTTGCCTTATATTAGTTACAACAGCAACACCTTCCTAAACCCGGTGATCGCCGATCATCTGCGCCGGATAAAGCAGCTGTCACACCTGTTGCAGGTCACTCAGAACTCCCAGGCGATTAGTGTCAAGGCGATGATTTCGAATGGTTATGGTGTAGGCTGGCTGCCGCAGCGATTATTGCAGCACGGGGGTGAGCAGGGGTTGGTCAGGGCGGGTGACGATACTTGGACGATCGATCTGGAGTTACGCCTGTACCGCATGCGTAGTAATGTCTCGCCGCGCCTCGATGCGTTCTGGCGGCAGATCATAGCCGCTGATCTGCCGTCGGCGGCTGCCGCCGCGCCGACTGATTAAATTTTCCTACACGCCTTAGGGCCTGTGCTTGAGTATGAGGTTGTTTACGTTGTCTTTAGAGCAGATATTTTCCAATCATTTCGCCGTTCAGTTGCAGTTGGCCGAATCACTGTTGGCAGAGCACTCTCTGGAACAGTTGATAATCTTCAGCGGTAGCCAGAAAACCCTGTTCCGAGATGATCATCATTTTCCTTTTGTAGCTAATCCCTACTTTCGGCGCTGGTTGCCATTGTCGCAGCATGCCAACTGCGCGTTGTTGATCCGTCCGGGACAAAAGCCGCAGTTGTACTACTTCAATCCGGCCGATCTCTGGCACCTGAGTGCAGGTAACCCGGAAGGATTTTGGGTCGATTGCGTAGAGATTATCGAGATTGAAACTCTGCAACAGATCGGTAGCGACCTGCTGCAGCCCGAGCGGATCGCTTTTATCGGTGAAGAGGCTGCGCTGGCACAGCAGTGGGGGATTACCCAGATCAACCCTAAGCCCTTGTTGGCGGCGCTGGACTGGGCCGCTGGGGTCAAAACCGATTACGAGCTGGAGTGTCTGCGCGAGGCCAACTGTGTGGCGGCCGAGGGGCATCTGGCTGCTGCCGAGGCGTTCGCTGAAGGGTACAGCGAGTTCGGGATCAATCTCTCTTACCTGGCGGCGACCGGGCAGCGGGAGTCGCAGCTGCCCTACGGTAATATCGTGGCGTTAAATGAGCACGCGGCGATACTCCACTATCAACAGCAGTCGCAGCAGCGGCCGGAAAAGAGCTACAGCTTTCTATTGGATGCGGGTGCGCAGGTACAGGGTTATGCCGCCGATATCAGCCGCAGCTATGTCGCAGCAGGTGCGCGCAAGCATACGCCGGCGGGTGCTTTGTATGCCGAGCTGATCGAGGCCATGGAGCAGGTGCAGCTACAGCTGTGTCAGCAGGCGGTCGCGGGGCAGTGTTTCGTGGCGTTAAACCAGCGTTGCCACCAGCAGCTGGCTGAGATTCTGGCGCGTTTCGATCTGGTCCGGCTAACGCCTGATGAGATCGTTGCGCAGGGCATTACCCGCACTTTTATGCCGCACGGTCTGGGGCATCTATTGGGAACGCTGGTGCATGACGCCGGAGGCCTCCAGGCTGATTCCCAGGGTACTTTGCTGGCCCCGCCTGCGGAGTATCCGATGCTGCGCCTGACTCGCATCCTGCAACCGGGCATGGTGGTGACCATCGAGCCTGGGCTGTATTTTATTGAGCCGCTCTTGGCGCAACTGGCAGCCAGTCCGCAGGGGCATGCGGTAAACTGGCCCAAGTTGGATAAACTGCGTTGCTACGGCGGGATTCGGATCGAAGATAATATCCATGTGTTGGCCGACGGCATCGAAAATCTAACTCGCGATGCCTTTGCCGATCTAGATCAGGCCTCCTAGGGTTTACCGGTTTCGTCCTGAATTATTTGGGACGAAAGCCGATCTTACCGGCTTTCTCTGGATGCAGGCCCACCTTGTCGGCATAGAAATCCCGTATTTTGGCCAGATCCGCATCCTGGTCGCCACTGAGATACAGGGCCGGGCCAAAGCCTACGCGCTTGCTCTTGTAGCAGACGTAACTGAGCACCACGGGGACGCCCGCTTCTCGGGCCATATGATAGAAACCTGAGCGCCAGTAATCGGTATAGGAGCGAGTGCCTTCCGGGGCGATCACGACCGCCATCTCTGGACGTCGCTTGAACTCTTCGGCTAGCTCGGCTGTGAAACCCTGACTGCGGCTACGGTCGATACCGATACCGCCGAGTGCGCGCATCAGCCCGCCAAAGGGCCAGGCGAACAATGTATGTTTGGCGACCCAGTTGAAATGCAGTCCCTTGGCAAACTTGAAAAGCATTGCAAGAATAAAATCCCAGTTGCTGGTGTGCGGGTAGCCGACCAGGACGTAGTGCTTCTCCTTGGGGAGGTCATCGACCAGGGTCCAGCCCAGGCGTTTGGCGATCCAGTTGCAAAGTCGGCTCATCATGTTTGTTCGGTTTCCTGACGTAGGGTTAACCAGACCCCCAGCAGCATCGCGCCGCCGATAGTATAGGTAATAAACACGCTCTCAAGGGTGCCCAGGCTACGGTCCATCAGCCCCATCATCTGACCTTGCAACGTGATGGCTAGGCCACCCAGGGCTGCAATCAGAGTCAGCGACAGAGATGGGTTCATTATGGCTGCTCGAAGAACACATAGGATGTCGAGTAGTCGCTGAACTCAAAATAGACCTTGCTTTCGCCCGCGTCTTTGCGCCCATTGAGGTTGGTATCGAGGACGCCGTAACCGAACCTGTAGGGTCTGGGGTTATTATCGCCGGTGCCGGTCGCGGTGGAGAGTTTGTCGATATCCAGAAAACGTTTTACCAGTTTTTCGCCAGCGTAGACCTCCAGTACGCCGTTGGTTCCGGTCCAGTTTTGCACTGCGCGACCGAGCTTGTTCTGGCTTTCCTGGGTGCAGCCGGTGAGGGCGATGGCGGAAACTAAGAGTGAAAGATGGAAACGCTTATTGCCAAGCATGATTGGGATCCCGCGTGAGTAAACAGGTATGGTAACGGATGCGGCGGGGAGCGCAAGGCAATCGATAGTTATCAGGGGTGAGTCATCATGACCGTTCAACCGAACGGGAGGGGTATCGAAGCCGCAAATACAGGGAGTCGCATCGGTTCCCTTATGGGCCGTTTGCGGTTCTGGTGGCGGGCAATCCAGAGTACGCTTGATCGACATTTGTGGCCTGCTGTCGTGGGTGCAGGCGTTCCCGTTTGGATTGGTCTGGCTGCTTACTCAGATCATTGCGCGATAGAGGCCCTCTCTATGATGCTCATCTCATCGCCTTGGCTTGTTGGGTTACGTTGTTCGTATTCGCTGGTAAAGGTACAGCCCTGTAAGTCGCCGTAGCGCATTTCTGCTTGTAGATCTACACCCCCTTTTTTAATGTGATCAAGCAATTTCTGTTGGCAAAGCTGGCTGATGCGCGTGTGGCTTTGTTTGGGTTCTATCGTAGGTTCGGCTGGAATGAGTTCAGCTTTATAAACCATGCCAAAACCGACGATGGCGAACACCGCTAAACTGATCACTAGCACAGCTCTTCGTTCTTGACGCTTTTGTTTGTTACGTTGTTGCTTGGATTTCATAATAACCTGGCATCTTGTCAGAAATCGTATAACGGAGTAGGAGGATCCTTTCTTAGCAGGTTTTATTGTATTTAAACTGAGTCGCTATAGCATCAGTGTGCGCATTTATTAATATGCTGCAGATCAAATTTAGGTCAGTTTAGTGCTGGGATTGTGCTGGGAGAGTGCTTGGCGAATTCGCAGCACCCCTTCCTCCAGAGTGCTGCGGGTGCAGCCGAAGTTCATCCGCATAAAGCGCCTATCACCAAAATCGGCGCCCGGTGACATACCTACGCCGGCCTGTTCAAAGAATGCCGGAGGATTATCAAGCTGCAGTGCTGAGACATCGATCCAGGCCAGGTAGGTGGCTTCGAAGGGATCGAGCTTGAGGCCGTCGATAGCGTTGATCTCGCGCAGCAGATAGTCGCGATTGTGACGCAGGTAATCGCATTGCTGGCGGTTCCAGGCATCGCAGTCGCGGTAAGCGGCGAGGGTGGCGGCGTAGCCGAGGAGATTGACGTCCGGGACGATACCGCGTTGCACCCGTTTGAATTGCTGGCGCAGCTGCGGATCGGGAATGATCGCTAATGAACAGCCTAGCCCTGCGATATTGAAAGTTTTGCTCGGTGCCATCAAGGTGATGCTCTGTTGTCCTGCCTCGGGATCGAGTGCGGCCACGGGGATGTGTTCAGCGCCGGGTTCGAGCAATAGGTCGCAATGAATCTCGTCGGAGCAGAGCACCAGTTGATGACGCTGGCAGATCGCCAGCAGTTGCTCCAGTTCGGCGCGACGATAGATGCTGCCACCGGGATTCTGAGGGTTGCAGAATAAGATCAGCCGGGTCTCTCGGGTGATTGCGGTTTCGAGAGCGTCGAAGTCGATCAGCCAGCGCTGGCCGTATTGCCGCATCGGCACGCTGACCAGGCGTCGATCTGATAACCGGGGGGCGCTCATAAAAGG
>SDWN01000024.1 GCA_004195305.1 Neptunomonas sp.
GTCCAGACGACTCCCTTTTTTAGGTTATGTCAGAGTTAGTTGTTATTGTAGAGTCGGTGCTGGCAGAGTTACCTATCAGCCAAAGCCGCCACTTAAAAGAACTTGTCCAGCGTCAGTTGTCGGCCGTAAGTGACATTAAGGAGAGGAAGCGAGACGACCGTTTCATCTACTAAGCGACCACCGTTACCAACTCTTCCACTGCTCCAGTTCATGCAGCATTTTCATGAAGTGCTTGGCTGCCAACATTCCATGCCCTATTTCTATTAGGTACGCTGCAGCTCACTTGCAGGAAGTGCGTATTACAGAAGTATCTACAGCCGACGTTTAGATTAGGTTGATGTTCGCGCTGACTATGGGGTTCGATCAAAGAAGCGAGCTGAGAGTAAGATTTCCTTGGTGGTTATTTTAAGTGGTCCAGATGAAGCTCTGTCTTGCGGACGGGTTGGCGCATCACAAAATTAGAGATGATTGAGCTGATACCTGGCATGGCGGTTAGCTTATCTAGCAATAATTGCTGATAATGATCCAGATCAGCAGTTACCACCTTGAGCATATAGTCGACGGCACTGCCGGTGATCAGAAAACACTCCATGACTTCAGGAAGGCTAGCGATCTCTTCTTCGAAGGATTGAAGCTTGTCTTTGGTCTGCTTTTCCAACGAGATCTGTACCAATACCGTCATCGGCAGTCCGGCCTTTTTTTGATCTAGCAGCACGACCTGCCGCTCAATCAGCCCTGATTCTTCTAATTGGCGGATTCGTCGTCCACAGGGGGTTGGAGAAAGACCAACCTGATCTGCAAGCTCAGCAACACTGATGCGAGCATCGCGCTGTAAAAGTTCGAGAATTCTACGATCGATGCGGTCGAGTTTATTTGGCATGGTGTTGTCCGATAGATGCATTGATTCCGCAAAGCGCCTTCGCGTTTGATAAAGACGGTCCATTTCTTCCTTCATGGACATTTACCTCAGCTACAAGCTTCCTGAAACCCCTAGCGCCCCAGACCCGAAAGAGGCAAGGTCTCGTTACAGCTAGTATTTGGCGCGCCGATAGCAAATAGCTCTAAGCTTTATACGTGTATCGAGTTTATCGGTCAATACAAGCGTGCTTCCAAGGTACTTTTGGCCAGTTCCACTACAGGGTTCGTGTTAGATTATTTAACCGCTTCAATCGGGCAAATCTTATCGGGAATCTTGGTTATGAATACTGCAGAAACTTGTACTAATCCTTTAAGTGCTAACGACAAAGCACTTGAGAACAGGGATTGGATCGAAGCGCTGGATTACATGCTCAAAGACCAAGGTGGAGAGCGCAGCCGTGAGATGTTGCGCCTATTGCAGAACCACCTGTTGACTCAGAGGGTGGGCTTGCCCGAGGCACCCCTTAACACACCATACCGTAATACCATTGCCATTCACGAGCAGCCCCAATACCCGGGCAATATCGCACTGGAGCAAAAAATAGAGAACATTATCCGTTGGAATGCGATGGCGATGGTGCTACGTGCTAACGATAACGGCAGTGGCGTCGGCGGGCATATTGCGACCTATCAGTCGGCAGCCACGATGCTTGAAGTGGGCTTCAACCACTGGTTTCGCAAACGTAGCGAAGAGTACGGCGGCGATATGTTGATGGTTCAGGCCCACGCCGCACCCGGTCTGTACGCACGCGCATTCTTAGAAGGCCGACTTACAGAGCAGCAGGTGAACAACTTCCGCCGTGAGCTGAAAGATGGAGGTGGTCTCTCCTCCTATCCACACCCACGTCGCATGCCTGACTTCTGGCAGGCGCCGACAGCCTCGATGGGGCTCTCGACTCCATCGGCGATCTATCAAGCCCGGTTTATGAAGTATCTCGAGAATCGCGGCCTGAAACCCGACAATGGCGGTAAGGTATGGTGTTTTATTGGGGACGGTGAATCTGATGAGCCGGAAGTCATGGGCACCATTAACATGGCGACTCGGGATAATCTCGACAACCTGGTGATGGTCGTCAACTGTAACTTGCAGCGCCTTGATGGTCCAGTACGGGGTAACGGCAAGATCATTCAGGAACTCGAGCGCAGCTACCGTGGTGCTGGTTGGGACGTTATCAAGGTTATCTGGGGCAGCGAATGGGATGAACTGTTTTCCCGTGATAGTGATGGCGTTCTGCAAGCCAGAATGGATCGCGCGGTCGATGGTGATTATCAGTTTTATACTGTATCAGAAGGCCAAACGGTGCGTGATCACTGGATCGACGGTGACCCTCGCCTTGCCGAGCTGATGAAAACTCTCAGCGATGAAGAGATCCGCTGTATTCGTCGTGGCGGCCAAGACCGAAACAAGATCTTTGCGGCCTTTGAGCAAGCATCCAAGAATACCGGTCGGCCAACCGTTATTCTGATGAAAACCGTTAAAGGTGACGGCATGGGGGCATCCGCCGAGGGGCAAAATACGTCGCACCAGAAGAAACAGTTAACCGCAGACGAGCGTATCGCTATCGGTAAGCGCTTTAACATTCCGCTGTCTGACGAAGAGATGGCAGAAGCAACGCTCTACCTGCCGGACCCTAAAAGTCCAGAAACCGCTTATCTGCATCAACAGCGCAATAAACTCAATGGTTACCTTCCATCCCGGGCCGTGACCAGTCCGCCGCTCAAAGCGCCGAGCCTGAAGCTGTTTAAAGGGGCTATCGAAGGCACTCACCGTGAGCAGTCAACGACGATGGCCTTTGTTCGCATGCTCTCCAGCCTGCTGAAGGACAAAGAAATCGGGCGCTATGTGGTGCCGATCGTTCCTGATGAGGCACGTACCTTCGGTATGGAATCGTTGTTTAACCAGTTCGGCATCTATTCGAGCGAAGGCCAGAAATATAAGCCGGTCGATGCATTGACGCTGCTGCCGTATAAAGAGGCAACAGACGGCCAGCTGCTGCAGGAAGGTATATGTGAAACCGGTGCGATGGCCTCATTTTTAGCGGCTGGAACCGCCTACGCAAACTTCGGCGTGCCGACGATCCCGTTCTATATTTTCTACTCGATGTTCGGCTTCCAGCGCGTCGGCGATATGATCTGGGCCTGTTCCGATACTATGACCCGGGGCTTCTTACTGGGCGGCACTGCGGGACGTACAACACTGAACGGAGAAGGGTTGCAGCACCAGGATGGTCATTCCCATGTGATCGCTTCTTCCGTGCCCAACATGCTGAGTTACGACCCAGCCTTTGCTTACGAGCTGGCGGTGATCGTTCGTGAAGGTATCGAGCGGATGTATGAGCATGGTGAAAATATTTTCTATTACCTGACGCTGTATAACGAGAACCACGCCATGCCAGCGATGCCTGAAGGCGTTGAGGAGGGCATTCTGCAGGGTATGTACCGCTACCGCCAGGATAATTCCGACGGCATGAAGGTGCATCTGCTGGGTAGCGGCAGCCTGATGCAGGAAGTGCTGAAAGCGGCCGAGACCCTCAAAGGCTATGGTTGCAGTGCCGATATCTGGAGCGTGACCAGCTATAACGAGTTAACACGTCAGGCTCAGCAGGTTGAACGGCAGAATATGCTGACCCCTGAGAATCCGGCCCATAACTACGTAGAGCAGTTGATGGCGGATGAACAGGGTGTGATGGTTGCCGTCAGTGACTTCATGAAGTCGATGCCTAATGGTATTGCCCGCTGGTTCCCCGGAACTTTTATTGCGCTGGGTACTGACGGTTTTGGTCTCAGCGAAGCGCGCCCTGATCTGCGTGATCATTTTGAGGTTGATGCCCGTTATATAGCATGGTCTGCCCTGAGCGGCCTTTATCGAGACGGAACGCTGAGCCAAGAACAGCTTAACGCTGCCCGTGCAGAATTGCAGATTCCAGAATCAAAACTGGATCCGACCTCAATGTAAGCCGCTTCCCGTTCTTAAAAGAACGAACCAAAGATACAGACCACCCTGCACGCTCGGTTTAGGCGACCGAGGGTGCAGGAGCATGCCCAGGAAAACCTAAATGATCACAGAAAATCATTCTGATGCCAGACGATGTGTAGTGGCCAAAATTGACTATGCCAATACACTTCGCAATCATGGCTATTTTGAATTTAGTTCATGCCGACAGGATTACGCGGCCCGGTAAGTGAATCGATATCTCTCTGGACTGACGGCCGGTTTGTCGCAGCAAGCGTCCATTGAGAGAATAGAGCGATCAGCGGTGCCAGCAATCGTTTCACACGGGCGCTTTCATCTACATCAACGGTCATTCAGACGGTGAGTAAGCAGCCTTCAGTCAGCGGTAAGACTCGGCACAAACAGACACTACACGCCGTATTCAGTTCGCCGGAATCGCTTAGTTAGTGGTGTGCATTCCGATGCAAAAGCTCGGACGCTTGATTAGGATCAGACTGAAATATTGCTAACAACGCGCGAGCAGGGCCTGTAGGCTGGCGCGCACCTTGCTCCCAGCTTCGCAACGTAGAGAGAGATGCTCCGATCATTGCCGCAAAGCTCTCCTGAGTTTTCCCAGTCGCCTCACGTATTTTCTTCACATCCATTGCAGAGAATACACGCTCACGCGATGGCTCGACGACGCCGCGCCGGATCTCGCCAGCTTCGGCAACGCTTTCCATCAGCTCACTAAACAGTTTGTCATCCATCATGGATCTCCTTGCAGCTCTTTCTGAACTACTTTCTTAAGTTGCTTCTTTTGCTCGTCCGTTAGATTGTCTTGTAGGTCTTTTGGATAAGACAGCAACATAAATACTTCGTTGGCTTCCGTAATTCGGTAATAAATCACCCGAATACAACCACTCTTACCCTCTCCATCTTTAGCCCAGTGAATCTTCCGACAGCCGCCTGTTCCTTTCATGACAGGCGCTTTCTCAGGGTTCTCAATCAAACAGGCTTGCAGATCCTTATCATCATCAGACAGCAACTGCGCTATCTGACGGGTAGAGACAGATGTTTCCTTAAATACAATATCCATTGTCGTCCTTGTCACACTGTGTGTTAGCAAAAATAACACGCTGTGGTACATTGTGCCACGCTAAAACACACCAAAATACACTACGCCAGATACGGGTCACCCCACCAACCGCGCCGCGATGATCCCCTCGACATATGCCAGTTGGTTTTTGTACTTGGCTAGCGGATCTCGGCCGCGCTGGCTTTTCCGATCTGACTGCCGATTACTGCGTAATGCAATACCCAGGTATTGATCGGACTGGTGGCTGGCCTCCCCAACTCGAACATGCGGGACAGGTTCATCAGTATCTGGATCCTTTCATCGACAGTCGGCTGGTCGGTCTCTTCCAGATGCCGCACGGCGATGATCGCGGCCAGGTTGCTTTGGTCTTGGCCGGTCCCTCTTGGTGCACGCCCTGGAACTCGACCAGAGAGGCCAGCATAGAGGAACTAAGGGGGCATCTTGCCTTTTGCCTTTGATGGCAGATAAGTCGCAGCAAGCGACCATCAAGAGGGTAGAGCGAACAGCTGTGCTTCCACGCACTTCACTCAGGCGCTTTCATCTACTTAGCGGTCATTTAAAGATACTCACCGAGTATTTCAACACGGTAACGGTGCTGCTGTTACAATCCAAATAATGAAACACGCCATCCTCTCCATAGACTTGCGCAGCTACAGCAATGAAGCGCACGCCCATCAGCATGACCACCACCAACTTGTACTACCTGTAGATGGCCATCTCTCCATGAGTGTGGGCGAGCGAGCAGGGTATGTATCGTCACAGCAGGTTGCTGTTATTGCTGCCGGTGAAGATCATGGCTTTGCCGCATCGGATAACAACTGTTTTGTAGTGGCTGACGTACCTGCTGCCCTGGCTCCAGAACTGGAACGCTTGCCGGCTTTTATCCCACTGGATACCACATTGGCGCAATATGTCACCTTTCTGCACCAGCAATTGCTGCAAGGAGTGGGAAGTCGAAGCAGCGAACGACAGATGCTGTTACTACTGATCCAGTTGTTGCAGGAGCGTTTTGGCGATTCGTTGCGGTTGGACCGACGTATCGATACCGCCCGCAGTTATCTCGATC